>CAYSPJ010000007.1:0-14022 GCA_964432875.1 uncultured Phaeodactylibacter sp.
CCCTGCGCCTGCGCAACGAACTGGGCCAGCTCATCGAAGAGCGCCGCCTGGATGAACTGCCGGAGCGCCTGGATTGGGATATTCATACCATGAACCCCGGCATGTACTTTATTGAAGTGCATGCGGAAGGGCAGCTGCCGCAGACGCTGCGCTTCGTGAAGGTACAGTAAGCTGCTGGAGCAAGATACCTGTCGCCCAACGCCACCTTTGCCTGCTTCGGGTAAAAGGTGGCGTTGGCATTTTCATGCCCTGGCTTTACCACAAGACGGTGGATTGCGGTATCCATTGCTAAAAAAGCTGGCCTCAAGAGCTTGATATATCTCCGGGATAGCTATATTTACTGGCTATTCTGGCAGGGGTTTCCTAGGCACCAAATTTGAAATCGCTCCAGTTCAATCACAATTCATCAAAAACTATGCTGCGACTCCTGCTGCCTGCCTTTATCCTGCTCAGCTTATTTCACTTATGGGCCGAGCACCAACAATCTGAAGTACTCATCCTGGCCACCAAGCCCATGCTGCTCAGCTTACTTGCACTGTGGTTTTACCTGCGGATGCGCCCCCTGCAAGGGCGTTTCCCCCGCTTCATCCTGGCCGGGCTGATTTTCTCTATCGGTGGGGATACTTTGCTGATGCTGGTTGAAAACGGGCCCCGTGGCGAGCAGTTTTTCCTCTATGGGCTGGGCAGCTTCCTGCTGGCGCAATTGAGCTATATGTTGGGCTTCGCCAATTATCCGGGCGCTAAGGGCGGCGCAGTGGCCCAGGGGCCCTGGCGCGTTTGGCCATTTGTGCTGTATCTGGGCGGCATCCTCTTCGCCCTTTGGCCGGGCCTGCCCGCTGCGCTGCAGGTGCCGGTAGCCGTCTACGCCTGCGCCATCGTGGCCATGGCCCTGGCGGGCTTCAACCTGCGCCCCTTGCTGCCGCGCGAGCTTTTCCTCGGCCTCATGGCGGGTATCCTACTTTTCGTCCTTTCCGACAGCCTCATCGCCATCGGCAAATTCCGCAGCGATGCGGTGGACATCCCCTACCTGCGCCTGCTCATCATGAGCACTTATTTGGCGGGGCAGTATTTTATTGCGCGCAATTGCGTGAGGATGGGCGGTGTCAAGGTGTCAAGGTTAAAGGGTCAAGGTTAAAGGGTAAAGGGTAAAGGTTAAAGGGGGGAAGTGGGCGTGGCGGCTAAACCGGCTCAGCTTGCTGGGCTTGTGGTTATTGAGCAAAACCGAAACACCACACCACTACAACCAACTCAAAGTTTGTTATTTTTGCACCTTATAAAGCCACTTTAACCACCGAAGCGATGCTTAAACCTCTACTCCTGCTGCCCCCCATGATGCTCTTATTTTGGCTCTGCCCTAGGCCGCTTTATGCCCAGGAAATCACGGGTAAGGTGCGCGGTAGCGCAGGCGAGGCCCTCGCCAGTAGCAGCGTTTATTGGCTGGGCACCAGCCAGGGCGTCTCGGCCGATGAGCAGGGTGCCTTCTCCATCAGCAGCAAAGGCGTCGCCGATTTGCGGCTGGTGGCCAGCTTCGTCGGCTACCAGGCCGATACTTTGCTGGTCGAGGGGCTGGCTTTCGTGGAGTTCGAGCTGCAGGAGATCGCCAGCTTGCAGGAAGTCACCGTCACTGGGCGGCAGGCGGGGGCCTATATCGCGGCAGCGGCCATCAAGACCGAGGTCATCACCCAAGCGGAATTGGGCAAGGCGGCTTGCTGCGACCTGGCAGGCTGCTTCGAGACCCAGAGCACGGTGCAGCCCCAGACCACCAACGTCATCACCAACTCCAAAGAGCTGCGCATCCTCGGGCTTTCCGGGGTTTACAACCAGGTGCTCATCGATGGCTTCCCGCTCATCCAGGGGCTGAGCTATACCTATGGCATCAGCAGCATCCCTGGCATTTTGGTCGATAACATCTACGTGGCCAAGGGGGCCAACAGCGTCTTGCAGGGCTTCGAGAGCATCAGCGGGCAGATCAATGTGGAGACAAAATCGCCGGAAGATACCGACCGCTTGCTGCTGAATGTCTATGTGAACAACTTCCAGGAAAAGCACTTCAACGCCAACTACGCTTTCCGCAAGGGAAAGTGGAGCAACCTCACCGCTTTCCACACGGTGCAGCCCGCCCGGCAGGTGGACCGCGACCAGGACGGCTTCCTGGATTTACCCCAGCTCACCCGCTATATGCTCTTCAATAAGTGGCAATACGGCGCGGATGAGGGCCGGGGCTGGGATGCCAGCGTCGGGCTGCGCTTGCTCAAAGAGCAGCGCATCGGCGGCCAGCGCGGCTTCGATGCCGATACGCAGCAGGGCAGCGCGGTGGTCTATGGCCAGACGGTGGATATCGCCCAGCCGGAAATCTCGGGCCGGGCCGGCTTCCGCTTCAACGATGCCCACAAGCTCGTCCTGCTGGCCTCGGCCTTCCATCACCAGCAGCAGTCCTATTTCGGGCCGCTGCGCTACGATGCCACCCAGGCCAACGCCTATCTCAACCTCCAGCACGAGTGGGCTTATGGGCAAAACTCGACGCTCAAAACCGGGGCCAGCTTCCGCTATCTGAACCTGGAGGAAGATATCGCTTTCCTCGACAACGCGCTGCTGCGCACCTTCGACGGGCGCTACCACCGCCGGGAAACCATCCCGGGCGCTTTCGCGGAAAACGTGCTGAATTTGCTGGATGGGCGGCTCACTTGGATCACCGGCCTGCGCGGCGACTGGCACAACGAATTCGGCTTTTCGCTCACCCCCCGTACCCTGCTCAAGTACGAGCTGACGCCCCAGGCCAGCCTGCGCGCCAGCGCGGGCACGGGCTGGCGCACCGTCAACTTCTTCAGCGAGAACATCGGCCTGCTGGCCAGCTCGCGCGATGTGGTCTTCGAGGAGGCGCTCCGCCCCGAGCGGGCGGCCAATTTCGGGCTCAATTTTACCCAAAAGTTTGAGCAGCGGCTCGTCTCCGGCTATTTCAGCCTTGACTACTACCAGACGAATTTCCAGAACCAGATTTTCCCCGATTACGACCGCTCGCCCGGCCAGGCATTCATATATAACTTCACGGGCATCAGCCGCAGCCACGGTTTCCAGGCGGAGGCTAATGCCGAAATCTGGGAGCGCTTCGGCCTGCGGGCCGGCTACAACTATCTGGACGTTTACCGCCAGGTAAACGAAAACAAGGAATTGCTGCCGTTCAACCCCCGCCACAAATTCCTGGCCAGCTTCAGCTATGCGCCCTTGAGCGGCCGCTATCACTTCGACGCCAACTTGCATTGGTACGGCGAGCAGCGCCTGCCGGATACCCGCCTGAACCCGCTGGAGTTTCAGCGGCCAGATTTCTCAGCGCCCTACACCGTCGTCAATGCCCAGTTTACCTACAACTTCCCTCGCTTCGAGCTGTATGCCGGTTGCGAAAACATCTTCGACTTCCGCCAATTGCAGCCCATCCTCGGCTGGCAGGATCCCTTCGGCCCGTACTTCGACACGGCTTTCGTGTGGGGGCCGACGCGGGGAAGGGAGTGGTATGTGGGGGGGCGGTTTAGGTGGTAGCTGGAATAGGTTGTCCTCAGTGAGCGCTACGGTTAGGACACATTTTTACGCATGGCATGCTCCACGTTCGACCCCTTCAGGGTCGTGAAAAACGTTGCTACATTTGACCCCGGACTCTCGTCCGGGGCTATTCATGGTGAACCCCTTCAGGGTTCTGGCGGATGTGTTTAGCGCTATCTGATGCCTGTAAGCGCAGGCATGGTGAGCCAACGGCTTCGTAGTTGGCGGCTTTCGGCAGCTAAAGTCCCGCTAAAAGTTCCTTTTAGCGGGATACACGCAAAGTTGCCCGCGCGCCCCGCGCGCCAGGGCATCCCGTTGAACGTTCAGTGGACGTTCGGACGGGACAACCGCTCTCGCAGTAGCCCGCTCTTACAGCCAACGTCACTGGCCTTGTGCTTTTTTCGCGCTAAACACCTACGTTCTGGCGGGTGAGCGCGCTTTTTTAAAATGTGTCCTAATAGTAACTCGGGGAGGGAGGGGTGATTTGAATAGGCTTTTTCTATTACTTCATATGAGCGTCGATACAAATCAGTCCATCTATCGACTTGAAATCGGAAGTATTGCGAGTCACCAAGACGAGATTATAGCTCAACGCAGTTCCAGCAATAATAGCATCTGGCAGCTTGATTTTTAAAGATTTGCGCAAATCAATGGTCTTTTGGATCACCGCCTCTGATAGCGGCAGAATATTAGAGTTGTTTACGAAATCTTCGAGCGTTTTCATTTCAGATGTGGAACCGTTAAAGCTCAATAGCTCTATTTGATTGATGACAGATAGGCAATGCATGTCTTGATCAATAATGCCCTGCAACCAATTGCTGCCAGAGGCTGGCAATACAGCACCTAAAAATTCTATGACAGCATTGGTGTCGATTAGATACTGCGTTCCCATTCTGAACGGCTTTCTTGGGTGTGTTCTAACATTTTTATGGCAGTTTCTTTAGAAATGCTGCCAGCCCATAGGCGCTTAGGCTTACTTTTTTTCTTATCGCTAGAAATCAACCGCAATATATTGAGCTGCTCTAATTGCCGGAGCAGAGCCAAAGCGTCATCATTAAGCAATTCTACTGTTATAACTTGCATATCAATTTCTTTATTATGAATCATGCTATTCAATAGCGCTTGCCAAAGTTAGCAGATATTCTTGATAACTGCAAGTTTTTTTACCCTGCGCCCTTAGGTTAAACTTTACCCTTTTTTTATAGTGAACAGAACTCCGAGGCTACGGCCCGGCTGCGAGTTTTCCTGCCGCCATACTGGCCGCGGTCAAAACACCTATGCCGGCCGAGCCCCCCTAATACACCACGATCCGCTCGGCCCAAGCGCCGCTGCGGCTTTCGAGGCGCAGCAGGTAAGCCCCCGGCGGCAGGCCGGCCAGGCTGAAGTGGTAGCGCCAGGGCGGCCCCCCGCCCACGGCCTGCCACGACAGGCCGTGGCGCGCGCCGCCGATGCCCAGCAGCTGCGCGCCCAGCAGCGGCTCCGCGCCCTCGGCCCACAGCTCGCCGGCCGTGGGGTTGGGGTAGCAGCGCCAGCCGGCCGCCGGGCCGCCCGGCCCGGCGCTGCCCGTCAGCACGCTGATGTACACCCGCAGGATGCTGTCGCAGCCGTTGGCGGCGGCATGCGCCTCCAGCAGCACCGTGTCCCGCTCGTACGCCACGCCGCCGTACAGCTCGCCCGGCAGCAGCGCCACAGCCGTGTCGCCGTAGCTGGCCGGCAGCTCGGACAGGCGCAGCAGGAGCGTGCTGTCGCAGCCCGCCGCCGTGGTGTAGCCGAAGCTGTACTCCCCCGGGTCGGGCAGCAGGCTGCCCTCCCAATAGAACCCCCGGCCGGCGCAGTACGCCGTGTCCAGTGTGCCGGCGGCCGGCGGCCGGCGCTCCAGCAGCACCACCTCGATGCTGTCGCAGCCGTGCTGCGTGCGGTGGAAAAACGTGTATGCCCCCGGGCCGGGCAGCAGGCTGTCGGCCCAGTAGAAAGCCCCGCCTTGGCAGTAGGACGTGTCGATGGCCGCCAGATAGCGGGGCCAGTGGGCCAAGCTCAGGCTCAGCGTGCTGTCGCAGCCTTGGGCCGTGGCGTAGCGGAACTCGTAATGCCCCGGCGCCGTCAGCGCGCTGTCGCCCCACAGCAGGGCGCGCCCCTCGCACACCGCCGTGTCGATGGCCGCCGCGGCGCTTTCATAGGCCGCGACCTGCAGGGCCACGATGCTGTCGCAGCCCAGCGCCGTGCGGTAGCTCAGGGTGTACAGCCCCGGGGTCGCGATCAGGGTGTCGCCCCAGGCCAGCGCGCCGCCCTGGCAGAAGCCCGTGTCCACCGCCGTGTAGAGCGGCGGGCACTCGACGGTGGTGAAAACGCGGCTCTCGCAGCCCTCGGCGGCCCCGAAGACGTGGTTGTAGGGCAGCACCGCGGCATAGACCGTGGCGCCTTGCGGCAGCGGCCCCGCCACCTGGTAGAAGGTGTCCTGCCCCACGTCTTGCCGGGGCAGGATGTCGTCCGCCCCCGGCGCGCTGCCCAGCTGCAGGTAGTAGCCGTCGAAGCAGCCGTGGGCCGCCGGCCAGCTCAGCAGCGGCTGGAGGGGCGCCGGCGACGGCAGCGGCGCCGGCAGCGGCCCGCAGGCCGCCGGCCGGCCGCGGTAGCGGTAGAGGCGGCCGACAGATGTGGTCAGGAAGGCCAGGGTGTCGCTGACTGGAAACATGAAATATGGGAACATGATCTCCGCATGTTGCCGCTTCCAGCTCGCCCCGCCGTCGGTGGTGACATAAATGCGGCCTAAAATATTGGTGGTATCTAAATTATTGCTGCCTATTGCCAGCGCCGCCCAGCCCAAGCTGTCATTGGCGAAATCTGGCGGCTGGGCGTGATAACGCCCGAGACCTTCGAAATCGACCTCTTCTACGAGCGGCATCGGCGACCAAGTCGCGCCGCCGTCCACCGTCCTTTGAAGATGATAATCATCGCTCGTCCCCCACCAGCCTAGGTTTTCAGTTAAAAAAACAGGTTTCAAACGGGCAGTGCTATTGCTGTTGGGGATTATCACGATTTCCTGCCCCATCAGTTTGAACAACCAAGCACTCCCTCCTTGTCTTCCATAAGTATATAGAGTGTCTTCTGTAGCATAAGAAATAGCATTATACCCTATAAAGCTTAGACTAGCATCTTGAAATTCACAATGCCATGTATTACCCCCATCTTCGGTCTTGAAGATCGAGCCATCTACTGATACTGCCCAACCATGTGTTGAAGATACGAAGCGTATGCCAGAGACATTTCTGATAATTTGTTGCCCTCCTCCTATCAAGGTGGCGCTCACTGCTGTCCAAGTTTCACCGCCATCAGACGTCGTCATCATTGGCACCGAATTTGGCGCTCCTATAAACCCTCTTGATTCATCCAGAAAATGTATTGCAACAATGCCTGGACGACCAAATGTTTGTTGTGAGTAAGGCGAATAGCCGAATTCCCAAGATTCACCCCTATCCCTAGTGACGCATAAAATATTGCTTTGACCTCCTACCCAAAAAATGCTATCATTAATTGTGCACACAGTGTGTATGAACCCGAAATTAGGCTGTGCATAGGGGGAAATGTTTAATATCTCCTCCCAGCATTGCCCGTAGCCGGGTATCGCCCCCGCCAAGCACAGCAATAGCGCGATGATCTTGTTTTTCATGAGATGCTATATTTTACCAAACGCAAGCTGGGATATTTACCCAGCTTGCGCATCGATTACTCAAAACGGTTGTCCTGTCTTATTGCCGCAGCAGCTTTTCGGAAAAAACGGGCAGTCCATCTGCATATAGCTGAAGATAGTAGATGCCTGTGGGCCATCGCTCCGAACCTTCGATCAAGAACGACGCCTGCCCCTGAGGCAAGTCGATGGCTTGCTCATGGATAGCTTGCCCAGCGGCATTGAGTACTACCAAGCGCCCGGCTTGGTCTTTCGCCGAATCGACTTGCAACACAAAATTCCTGTCGGAGGGATTGGGGTACACCCTAGCCCGACCGGCTGGCGTGGCCGTCGAGCCGGGCGCTGGGCGCATGCCGCCGCCCGGCGTTTCGAGCACGAAGTGGCGGGCAGCTATCGAGCTGTCGCTGCCCAGGTATGCCTCGGCAGCCATCAGGCTCTGGTCCAGCCAGATGTCGGCGGGGCTGAAGCTGCTGTCCAAAAGGAGGAATGCCAGCTCGAGCAGCTGCTCGCCTGCCGACAAAGACTGCCCGTCGGCGCTATGGTCGTACCAAGCCAAGCGCAGCACGCCGGGCTCTTCCAGCGAGTGGCCGATGATGCTGGTGTCCACGTAAGGCAGGTCTTTGGGGCGGATGCCTTCATATTCCAGCTTGGCCGTGTCGTAGCGCAGCGCGGCTTGGAAACCTTGCAGGCCGCTGATGCCGGCGCCCGCAGGCACTTCCAGCGCGACCACGATACGGCCCTCCTGCTGGTCTTGCCAAGTGGTGTTGTCGGCGGCCCTCGCCGCCGTCTCGCCCGAGGCGCTGCCCGAGGCGGCGCAAGAGCTGCAGCTGCCGTTCACGTCGCCTATCTTGATCGCGGAGATGGCGGGGCGCCCCTCGCTCAGATCGTACGTGCCGCAATCGAAAACCTCGCTGATGGCAGCCCAGCCAGCTTCTTCGAAGGGGTTTGTCCCGGTCGGGGCGAGGTCGAAGCCCTCGGGCATGAACTTCCAAGCCCTCCCGGGGAACCCCCCGATGCCCAAGATGATGCGCTGCAGGAATATCTGGTCGAGCGTCGTCACATTGTCATCCTCGTTCAAGTCGGCGGCGATATATTCCCAAGGGGCGGAGAAAGGGATGATGCCGAGGATGTGCTGTTGCATCCTGATCAGGTCCAGCGTGCTCAGCCCGCAACGGATGTCGTCGTCTTTTTCCACCGCGAGGCCCAGCTCGCCCCCTTGCGCCGCCGCTGCCGGGCAGTAATAGGCGCCAGCCTCAAATTCCCCGTAGGGGTCGGTGACGGCAGCCACCACGGGCGGCCCGCCGCAACCGCGGATGGATGCGCCGGGCACTCCGGCCCCGGGAGCCCCGCAGAACATCTCGGCCTGCCCGGCCAGAGGCTCGAAAGCTGGCCGCCGCACCGCCGGCGCGCAGTCGCCTACCAGAGCCGAAGCCCAGTCTGCCCGGTTGACCCGGATGCCCGTCAGGCTGCCCCCCGCCCCTTTGTCGATGAAGATGGTGAACAGCACCACATCGGCAGGCACCATGCTGCTGGACGTGCAGAAGCCGTAAGTGACCTTGTTCTCCGCTGCCGAAGCCGCTACGCAGCCCGCGCCGGGGTAGCCGCTCTGCGTGCACGCCGCTGGGCAGAGCTCCGAGCCCGCAGCCTCGGTCATCGCCTCGTTCAGCGAGTAGCTGCCCTCCATGAACAATTCTACCTCGATGAAGGCCCCGTCGAACTCGAACTGGTCGATAGAAGCCCCCTCGGCATTGGGCGCCCGCACCCTGATGCGCAGCTGCTCCCCGAGATCGGCCGGGCAGCCGATGTCCACGAACGCGCCGGGGTCCGTGTCGGTGCAGGGGTATTTGAATTCATCCAGCTCCACTTCGCCCCCGCCCAGCAAGCCGGCCAGGCAGCAATCCTCGCCCTCAAGCTCCGCCCGCACGAAGTTGGACGTGAACGTGACCGAGCCGCCCTGCGGGGCGTCGTAGGGGGCTTCGGCCTCGATCCGGAATATTTCTGCTTCGTAGCGGCCTGGATAAGCGGCATATTCCTCAATGGAAGGCAATACATCATTGAATATCATGCTCCCTCGAATTGTACCCATAACCTTACTAATAGCAACCTCTAGCTCAAAGTCTGAGTTAGGGGCAAATATGTCTTGCGTGGCAATCTCAATATTCCCATACTCATCCTCAAACCTGATCTCGAAGTCGATGCGCCTCACGCCCTCCAGGTCTTCTGCGGCGTCGGCCACAAGCTTTACGGGCAAGATGGCACGCTGCCCCTGCCCTTCGAGGTGCGAGAGGGGCAGGATATCCATCCCGTCCAGGTCGATGTCCATATCCAAAACTTTCGCGGGGCTGGCACAGGACGCCACGCTGGGGCCTTGCACTATAGCCGAAAGGGTGCTGTTAGAGTGGGCGTCGCCCAAATCGCAGGCATCGCCGTCACACGCCCCCCCGGTGGTTGCTTTTTTGAAAGCCAGCTCGGTCAACTCTATCTCGAAATCCTCGCCAGGGTCAGCGCTCACATGTACCCAAAATATCGGAGGGTCGTGGGGATAAGCCGTAGCGGTTGATGACCCGGTCAGCTCAAACGCCACATTGCCGAGTACACTGCTTGAAAGGACGCCTGAATCAAAGGGCTCGATGTGGGTGATTTTGGCACTCCTGCCAGAGACAGCCCCTGCGATATAAAGGTCACAGGCTTGCCCGGCGAGAAAGAGAAAGATTGGCACCCGGATGCTGTAACAATCCACTGCTTCAGCATCTGCGGCCTTTACCACCACGGTATAGCAAGCCTGCTGCCCCCACAGCGATGCCCCGATCGGTATCATGAGCGCAGCCAAGATAAGCCATCGCCTAAGAGAACGCAGGACATTGTGTGTGTGTGTGTGTGTACACCCGTCGATGGCAAGCTGCGACGCCCTGCAGCGGAGCTTGCTTGGTGTTGGGGATGGTTCATAAATCAGTATTTATGGGTTAACGAATAAGGCGAAAACGGGGCTTTGGGGCCAGCGCAGGGCAGCTTTGGGCAGGGTACTTGCTGCTGGGAGGCTGCTTCCATTTCGCAATTTACAGTATTGTTGTCGATTTGAGGGTTTTTAAATATGTGTTTTTTATCAGAAACGCGGCTTTGTCGGATGGTCGACATTTTATGACGTGGCACGGCCGTCTGGCTTCCGCAGGGCGGTGGCAGCTTTGCGCCGCCTAAAACACAGCTGCCTTCTCGGCAAGCGCAAGCCCCTCTCTACTCCCCAAAATCCACATCCTCATCATACTGCACCAGATGCGTGTGTATCGTCACGCCCTCGATGCGGCGCTCGCCCTCCTCCACCCGTATGCGGGCCAAGTCGAGGCGGCTGGGCACGAAGACCAGGTACCAGCCCTCGTCCAGCGCGAGGCTGCGGCAGTAGCGGGCGAGCTGGGCCTGCCCGTCGGTGAACTGCTTGGGGTGGCGGAAGACTTTGGCCTCCACCACGTACTCGTGCCCGCCCAGGTAGATGAGCAGGTCGCTGCGGCCGGCGCCCACGTGCGGCTCCAGGTAGCTCTTGCCGCCAGTCACCTCCAGGAAGGCGGCGATGAAGGTCTCGAAGCTGTACATCAGCGCCGCTTCTTTGATGGACAGGAACTTGCCCTCGGCGTCTTTCTCGCGGAAGTACTTGAAGCTGCGCCGCTTGACGTAGGCTTTGTAGTGGGCCAGCACCTTGGGCAGGTCGAGCCCCCCGTCGGGCGTGAGGTAGTTCCAGTAGTCCAGGTCTTGCACGATGTGGGTGCGCTCGCCATTGGTAAAGGGGTAGAAAGCGTCGTACAGCGCCTTTTTGTAGAGGGGCACCCAGAAGGCGATGTTGTTGTCCTCATCCCAGGTCAGCAAGCCGTTGGTGTGTAGGAACTTGATGGCCTCGTCGTTGATGCGGAAAGGCACTTTGTCTTCGGTGTAGAGCAGGCGCTCGACGAAGGGGCGGTGCTGCTTGGCTTTGTTGATGATGTTGGAGATGTTCTTGTCGATGGCTTTGGTAAGATACCAATCCTCGACCTCCAGGTAGTCGTCCAGGTCGAGGAGGGGCTTGCCAGGGCGGCGCTCCACGAGCTGGAAAGCGAAGCCGTTGACCAGGCCGGGCTGGTTGGCGGTGATGTGGCAGATTTTCTCTTTGACGGCGGTATCGAACCGCTGCCCGGTCTCGGCCTCGTGCTGGCCGAGCAGCTCGAAGACCTCCTGGTCGGTGAAGTAGGGCACGTCCAGGTTGTCGGCGATGTTGAAGGGGCTGGCATTGTCCTGCACCACGCCGAGGATGTTGGTCACGCCCACGAGGATGACGCTCTTGAGGGAATGAGCCTGCCGGGAGTGGTACAGATTGCGGATGGTGTGCAGGAACTGGCCAAAAATATTGGGGTTGAGCCCCTCGATTTCGTCGATGATGAGCACGAGCCGTTGCCCTTGCAGATTGCTCAGGCCAGTAAACCAAGCTTCGAGCGAACTGAACACGGGCAGCTCGATACCCCATTGGCGCCCTGCCTCCCTCTGGAAGTAAACCATCAGTGAATGGATGCTCGTCTCCTTGAAATTTTCCAGGTTGATGTGCATCACGAGGTCGCCCTCTCTAGCCAGCTCGTCGGCCAGCAGGCGGAAGTAGGTGCTCTTGCCCGTCTGCCGGGGCGCCCAGATGGTGAAATAGCGCTCGCGCCGCACCAAGTCTTTACCCTTGGCCACCAGTGCTGGCCGCATCAGGGTGTAGTGCTGTTGCGGGATGTTGGGCCCCGAAGTGTTGAAATATCTGCCTGTAAGCATATGGTTATGGCGGTTAGAAGGCAAAGATAAGCAATTCTTGGTCAAGCTGCAAGCTATAAGGCTTTGGGCTTCAGCCCCCCTATCCCCGCAAAAAGCCGCAAGTAGCCTCGACCAATTCCTTGGCGTGGGGCGGTAGCTCGCGGGCAGGATAAGGGTGGCTGCCGCCAAAGACGTGGTCGGCCTCAGCGATGAGGTAGAGGCGGGAATCGGGTGCCCAGCCGTGCAGCCGGTGGGCAGCGGCCACGGGCACGCCCGGATCAGCCGTGCCGTGCACAATGAAGAGGGGCTTGGGCAAGCGCTGGCAGGCAGCTTGGACATCAAGAACAGCTTCATGGGCTTTGAAATCCTCGTAGAGTTGGTAGTAGAGCGGCATCTGCTGTTTGGTGCGGGCGTTTTCCACGAAATAGACCCCTTGCTCGCGCCAGCGCTCGATGAAGCCCGGCCCGCCCCAGGCGTAATCCAGGCCGCTGACGGCGGCCCAGGTGGCCACCTTGGCGATGCGTGCGTCTTGGGCTGCCTTGACGATGGCGATGGCCCCGCCCCGGCTATGGCCGATGAGGGCGGTATCTTCCAGCTGCAGCTCGCCGGGCAAAAGGCGGGGGGCTTCCCGCTCCAGCCAATCCAGCACGGCATCCAGGTCGGCCAGCTCTTTGCTGTAGTTGTTGTGGCCGAAGGCCTCCAGGTCCGCGAATTCGCCCGGCGCTTCAGGAGTAGTGCCGTTATGGGAAAAGTTGAACTTGAGGAAGACGAAGCCCGCCCGGGCGAAGGCCTCGGCGATGAGGCCCCAATGCCCCCAGTCTTTGAAGCCTTTGAAGCCGTGGGCGAAGATGACTACGGGCTTGGGCCGCCCGTCGGCCTGGCAGTAAACGTCCAGCAGGAAGGGGCGGCCAGCGGCGCTGGCCAGGGTGATGTTGCGGTGGGTAGTCAACATGGCGGATGTGGATTTGCTCGTGGGCAAAGGTAGGATTTTTTGCAAGACTTCAGTTTCGAGCTTCGAGTTTCGAGTTTTGAGTTTTTCACTTTGAGCTTACTACCTCCAAGCTTCTCAACCGATTGATCGCTGCGGCCAGCTCGAAGCGGCGGAAGGCGGCCAGGCTGCCAGTGCGCTGGGGGCGCAAGGCGTCGAGACCTTGGGCGGCGAGCAGCCACTCCACGGCGTCGAGGATTTCGGGCAGGCTGAGCCCGGTGCCGTGCTCGCGGGCGTAGAGCATGGCGGCGGCGATGGCGTTGAGCTGCCCCTGCTCCACCAGTTGCTCCACGGCGGAGAGGTCGATTTCGGCTTCGCCGAACTGCAGGCTGCGGGTATCGAAGGCGCGGGTCTTCTCGCGGCCGCCCTTGAAGGCATCGAAGCTGCCTGGCACCGGCACCCGCGGCATGGGCAAGGCGAGCGGGTCGGCCGCCGCAGCTTCGCGGGGCGCAGGGATTTGCCGGGCGACCTCCCGCGCCCGCGCGCTGAGGTCTTCCGGGCGGTAGGCAGACATGCCGATGACGGTGTGCGCCACGTCCAAATACAATCCCGAGCCGCCGATGACCAGCAGGCTGCTGATACTGTGCTGCGCGTAGAGCGCCTGCACCCGATCGACGAAAGGCGTGATGGGTTCTTGCTGCACCAGATGCTGCATGCGCTGATCGCGGATCATGAAGTTGGTCGCGGAGGTGTCTTCGTCGATGAGCAGCACCTGCGCGCCGGCCTCGATGGCTTCCATCACGTTGGCCGCCTGGGAGGTGCTGCCGCTGGCGTTTTCGGTAGAAAAGCGCGTGGTATCCTGCCCGCCAGGCAGCGTGCCGATGAAGGCCGAGATGTCGGTCTGCTGTACGAAGCGGCCATCTTCAGCGCGGATTTTGACCGCCTCGGCCCGGCTAACCACGAACTCGCGGCCATCGCCGGGGAGGTGGTTATAGACCCCGCGCTCGATGGCGCGCAGCAGGGTGGATTTGCCGTGGAAGCCGCCCCCCACGATGAGGGTGATGCCCTCGGGGATGGCCATGCCGCTGAGCTGGCGGTTGGGCAGCTCGACGGTGCGGCGCAGGCTGGG
>CAYSPJ010000007.1:14122-79780 GCA_964432875.1 uncultured Phaeodactylibacter sp.
GCCTTCAACTTTCGCGCCACCAATATGGCTATCAAGCTCATGCCGATAGCGATATAGCCCACGTATTGGTAGTTGCCCAACGAACCGTCGGCCCGTTCGGTGATGATCAGGCCAGCCATTAAGGAAGACAAGGCCAGGCCCATTTCATTGATGGAAGCCCGCACGCTCATGAAGCTGCCGCGCGCTTCGGGCTTTACCACCGAGGTCACCATCGTGGTAGCAGGCACGTTGCGGCCGCTGGCTACGACGAAGAAGCTGGAGGTGGCGCACAGCGCCAGCACGATGTGCACTGCTGGCAGGTTCGTGATGGCAAAGATCGACAGGAGCGCAAAAAGGCTAGCGATGGTGAAGACCTTAACATGCCCGTGCCGGTCGGCCAGCCGCCCGAAGTAGGGCAAGACGAAGACGGTCAGGCCGCCCCCGATGAGATAAACATAGGTGACTTGAAAATCGGTGAAGCCGATATTCAATTGCATGTAAGGCGCGATGAAAGGGATGATGGTAAAGTGCCCCAGCATGAGGATGATGGTAAAAAGCAAAGCCATGCGCTGGTTGGGGTCGCGGAAGATATTGCTCATCACCCGGAAAGGGTTGCGCTGCACCAGGCCGCTGTCTAGATGGCCGCGCAGCGGGGGCATGGCAAAGATGATGAGGAAGATGAACAGGAAAGCGATGCCGCCTACGGTGAGGAAGGGTGCTCGCCAGGAAAACGCCGCCGCCAGGTAAATCCCCATCGGCACGCCGATGACCGAGGCCACCGAAAAAGCGGTCATGACGATACCCATAGCGCGGCCCCGCCTTTGCAAAGGCACCGCATCTCCAACGATGGAGAGCACCAGCGCCCCCATGATGCCCCCAAAGGCACCAGTGAGGGCCCGGGCAAGGAGGAAAAAATGGTAAGATGAGGCCATAGCACAAGCCAGGGTGCCAATAGTAAACCCGATATAAGTAACCAACAAGGCATGCTTGCGGTCAAAGCGATCGATGAACATCGCGCTGAACAAGCCCACGGCAAAGGCTGTACCTGCATAGACCGAAACAATCAGGCTAAACTGCCGGGGCGAAATCTCGAAGATGCGCATGAACTGCGAGCCCAGCGGCATGATGATCATGAAATCCAGGATGTGGGTAAATTGCACCACGGCCAGGATGATCAGCAGCAAGCGTTCGTTGTAAACAATTGGCACGGCTTGGGGAGGTTCGGGTTTGACCATAGGAATGAAGTTTAAACAAAGAACGTATATAATGCAAGCCAGCCCAGATAAGTTTCGTCAACCGCCGCTTTGTTGTGGAAAAATCGCTTTGGGGTAACACAGATAGTACTTGGTCACTTCCCGGGATTGCAGGTCATAATCGGTGCTTTGGGACATGGGCAGCACTTTGCCGCTCTTGTGAAGAATCTTGATCTCGTCTTTGGAAGTACGGTAAGCAGCATTGGTCTCTTTTCCACTGATAAACAAATATTTAAGCGCCTGCGGCGACAAGCCGCTCCATTCCAGGATGCGCGCTTGTACTTCCTGCTGATAAGCTTCCTCGAAGGGCTGGTGATTGAATTCCAGGCGGAAGAGCCGCCGGTCAATCAGGCTTCGCGAGAGGAAGGCCAGGATTTTGTCGTCGTGATGCATCCACTCCTTAAGCCCAGAGATGATGTCGTAGTCGTCTAGCGCCGCAAAGTGATCGAGCAGGATATCGCGCCGCTGGGCGAAGTCTTCCGGTGCTGGCTCATTTTCCAGGAAGAACAACAGCGCCCTGGAAGCAGGCAAAGGGATGCCTTGCCGTGCCAGGTCCTTGGCGCGGCGCAGCGCAGCGATGAGCATCTGTTCTGCGGCCAGCACTGTTTTGTGGAGATAGACCTGCCAATACATCAGGCGGCGGGCGATGAGGAATTTTTCGATGGAGTAAATGCCCTTTTCCTCCACCACCAGCTCATCGTCGCGCACGGCCAGCATTTTGATGATGCGGTCGTAACCGATGACGCCCTCATGGACGCCGGTGAAGAAGCTATCGCGGTTGAGGTAGTCCATGCGGTCCATATCCAACTGCCCGGAGACGAGCTGGTGCAGGAATTGCTTAGGATAATGCCCGGTGAAGATTTCAATGGCCAGTGCGAGCTTACCGTCAAATTCCTCATTGAGGCGCTGCATAAACAAGAGGGACAAATCTTCGTGATGCACTTGCATCAGGGTGTGTTCCAGGGTGTGGGAGAAAGGGCCATGCCCAATGTCGTGCAGGAGGATAGCAATACAAACGCTCTCCGCTTCTGCTTCCGAAATGGCCACCCCTTTGCTACGCAGCACATCGATGGCTTGCTGCATGAGGTGCAGGGCGCCAATAGCGTGATGAAAGCGCGTGTGCAATGCTCCTGGATAGACCAAGTGCGTAAGGCTGGTCTGCTTGATGCGGCCCAGGCGCTGAAAAAAAGGGTGTTCTACCAGATCGAAGAGGATGCCATCGGGCAGATTGACAAAACCATAGACCGGGTCGTTCAGTATCTTTTTATGTTTCATCTTGCTAGCCGGAAACTTTTTTTGACAATCCGTGTAAGTAATGATAAGGCATTTGCGCAAAGCTATAAAACAACGCTAGTGCAATATTTGCGCGCTCAAAGCTATTATATTTTAACCGTAACTATTTAGTGTCTGTCTTTATAGCCCGATAGCTGCGTTATGCTCGGCCCAAAAATCAGTGAACTCCGGTTTTGGGGCCTTTGCAAGCCTTGCGCTCGAACGCTAAAAGCCAGAAGACAGGCACTCGACTACATGGCCAGACCCTAAATAAATACAATTTATAAACCACTAACCACACCAAACTACATGGATAAAATAACGATTCTGTGGGCCGATGACGAAATAGACCTGCTCAAACCCCAATTGATGTTCCTACGCAATAAAGGCTATGAAGTCATCACCGTTACCAACGGGCACGATGCCCTGGAGGAGTGCGAAACCAATAATGAAATAGACCTCGTTTTTCTGGATGAAAGCATGCCCGGTATCACCGGGCTGGAGACCCTGGCCAAAATCAAAGAACACAAACCACACCTGCCGGTGGTCATGATTACCAAAAACGAAGCGGAGAACGTCATGGAGGAAGCCCTCGGCGCGCAGATTAGCGACTACCTCATCAAACCGGTCAACCCCAATCAGATCCTGTTGACGCTGAAGAAAATCATCGACAACAAGCGCCTGATCCGCGAAAAGACCTCATCGGATTACCAGCAGGAGTTCCGCCAGATATTCATGCAGATCAACAGTGGGTTGGATTATGAAGAATGGGTGGAGGTCTATCGCAAAATCGTCAACTGGGAGCTCAAGATCGACGAGTCTAAATCTACTTCCATGATCGACATCCTGGCCTCGCAGAAAAGCGAAGCTAATACTGAGTTCTCCAAGTACATCGCTAAAAACTACCTGAGCTGGATAGGGCAAGGCAACGGCCCGGCCATGTCGAACCACCTGCTCCGCTCTAAAATCTTCCCCGCGCTAGATGATAAAGTGCCCAGCATTCTGCTGCTGCTCGATAACTTGCGCTACGACCAGTGGAAAGTGATTGAGCCAATCTTATCGGAATATTTCCGCGTTGAAACGGAGGATTACTTCTACAGCATCCTGCCTACTTCTACCCAGTATAGCCGCAATGCTATTTTTGCTGGCATGATGCCTTCTGAAATTGAGAAGTACCATCCCAATTGGTGGAAAAACGATGTCGATGAAGGCGGCAAGAACCTGCACGAGGCCGATTTACTGGCGGAAAACATCGGGCGTACTTTCCGCAAGGACATCCGCTTCGAGTACATCAAAGTGACTAATGCCAACCACGCCAAAACCGTACAGGACAACATCCTGAACTACCTACAGAACGACCTGACGGTCATCGTCTACAACTTCATCGACATGCTGTCGCACGCCCGCACGGAGATGGAAGTGCTCAAAGAGTTGGCCGGCGATGAGAAGGCCTACCGCTCCCTGACGCGCTCCTGGTTTGAAAACTCTCCCCTATGGCAAGCGCTGAAACGCGCCGCCGAGCGCGATATCCAGCTTTTCGTGACTACTGACCACGGCACCATCCGGGTCAATACGCCCTCCAAAGTCGTAGGCGACCGGGAGACGACGACCAACCTGCGCTACAAGGTCGGCCGCAACCTGCAATACGAGCGCCGCGACGTGTTGGAAGTGCGCGAACCCAGGGAGGCCATGTTGCCGCGGCCCAACGTCAGCTCAACTTTCATCTTTGCCAAGGAGGATAAGTTTTTCCTCTATCCCAACAATTACAATCACTACAACAATTACTACCGCAACACTTTCCAACATGGCGGCATATCGCTGGAGGAGATGATCTGCCCGGTCATCCGGCTGCGGTCGCGCTAGTGCCTTGTGGGCTAGTTTCTGTAGGTTAGCAGAGGCGAGGAAGCCCGCGTTTAGCGAGCCTAAATAGTGTCTGTACATTTAGTCGAGTGTCTGGACTTTTAGCGTTCGAGCGCAAGGCTTGCGAAGGCCCCACAACCGGAGGGCTTCAGCGTGGGCCGTAAATGAGAATTTCGGGGCTGAGCGTAACGCAGCTATCGGGCTATAAAGACAGACACTAAATAAGCGTTTCCCAACGAAATCCAAGCGGAAAAGAGCAAGCTTGGGCCTGGCAAGAGCTTAGTGCTCGCCGAGCAAGCGGTGGCGCAGCTCGGGCTGGGAGGCCCAGAAATCGCGCAGCCGTTGGTTGCTGGCGATGAAGGTGGCCCGTTTGCCAAAAATGCCGGGCTGGGAAAAGTGCAGGCTGATGATATGGAAAAACACCAAGCGGCTTTCCACTGCTTTATCGATGCTTTCAAAAGGGTAACGCGCCGTTTTGAAGTAGTTGGTCACGTAAAAGAAATGGGCATCGGCTTCCACGCGCTTGAGCCGCATTAGCGTAAAAGCCAGCAGGGCCAGGCCGGAAAGATAAAAAGCCAGCACCCCTAGGCGGAACTGCCTGGCAGGCATATCCCCGAAGTACTCAAAATCGTAGAGCAGCGCCGCAACCGTGACTGAACCGAAAAAGACGATCCAGAAAACGGGCACAAAAAATTTTAAAAACAAAGTCAAATTGGTGGAAATCCTTTGCATCAGCTTTCTTGAGATTAATGTAACGATTCAGGCACCTCAAAGTTCTGAGCTGCGCGTTTTGGGCTATGTTCATGAAAGACAAGGCTTCGAACGACCTGAACCGATCAAAAGCCCTTTTCCCGGAGTACGCGCTCATGCTCTGCCTCCTCTTTGGCCAAATCCTTAGCCACCCTGCCCGAGATGAAAATGCTGGCTTCGTAAAGCACATAGAGAGGGATACCGATAAGGAATTGAGTCACTACGTCGGGCGGCGTAATCAAAGCAGACAAAATCAGGATGCCGACAATGGAATGCCGCCGGTAACTGCGCATCATTTCCGGGGTCACTAAACCTGCTCTTGACAAGAAATAGACGACAATCGGCAGTTCAAAAATCAGCCCCGCCGGTGCGGTAAACATAATCATATAGTTGATGAAGGAAGACATGGTGGGGGTGTTTTGCACACCCGGCACATCATAGCCCATCAGGAAGTTGATGGCGAAAGGCGAAATGATGTAATAGCCGAACAATACCCCTATGGCGAAGAGCAAAGAACAAATGGCCACCAGGCCTGTAGCCGCTTTGCGTTCCTTGGCGTAAAGGCCCGGCCGGATAAACCGCCAAAGCTCCCACAGCACATAAGGCACAGCTACGATGAAGCCCATCACGAAAGAAACTTTGATGCTCATGATGAAGGGCTCCCCAAAGCCGATGGCGATTTTAGGGAAATCTGGCGGTGTAAAGCAGAGTCTGTTGCCCAGGCCAGCACTTTCGGAAACCCAACAAGCAAAGCGATAGGAGGGGAAATCTGGCTTGGTAGGCCCAAAAATGAGCGTATCGAAAAGCCATTTATGGAAGACGAAGAACCCCGTGCCCAAGCCAATGATTACCAGTACAGACCGGATAATATGCCAGCGCAATTCCTCCAGATGTTCCAGAAAGGACATTTCCTTGCTTTCCCCCTTTCCTTCATCCTGACTCAGTTGGTCCACATCAATCTGATCCAGCGGCATAGCTCAACTTTATTCTTTTTTGTTAGGTAGCGGCGTTTTGAGCGCGCCTGCTTTTGCCCGTCAAAGGTAAGAAAAAAAACATTCGCAATTAGTTCCAACAATCATCATCGGGCCCGGGCTCATAATCGCGGGAGTCGAAGAACAGGAACCCATAGCCTTCGTCATTTTCCCAACCTTCCTCGTCTTCCAGGTCGTACTCCTCATCCAGAAACGCATCCTCGCCGCCCTCAAAAGAATCGCTTTGGTTGATGGGCTTGCCGGTTTCATTGAGGAATAAACCCTGCAGATTGAGATGTGGGTTGATCAGCTCGTCCAAACCTTCAAAAGATAAGCTGCTTTCTTCGCTTTCGAGCTGATGCAACCATTGCTCGTAGCTCTTACATTGACAAAAGCCTTCACCAAAAGGACAAGCATTAGGCTCATAATCGCAAAAGTCGATTTGCCATTGATGATAGACCAGCACAGGCACCTCCTTGCTCAGGTAATCGATTAAAATCTGGTATTTACCGGGCACTGGCAATCCATCAGGGAAGTGGAGGATAAAGCCATAGGCGCTCAGGCAGCGGCCCAAGGCATTCAGGATGCGCTGCTGCTGATCCTCGTTTAGGCGGGCAGCAGGAGGGAACCACTCCTTTTTTACTCCGATACGCCGGGCCAGCATTTCATAGGGGGCGTTTTGCTCTTCTTCTTCTGCACTGACAAAATCATATTCATCCGCCTCTTCGTCCGGCATAGGGTATGCCAATGCGGCGGCATCAGCCTCAGCGGCGGCAATATCGGATAGGAGGTATTTGACGTATTTTTCCATGCATTTGGGTTTCCTTCCTAAAAACTAAGCCCCGCGCCATATTATTGCCGTCCAGTCGCCAAGCTTATTTTTTTTCGAGCTGCAAGTTAGGCATAATTCAGCTTACCTGCCAACAGTTTCTGCGCGATGTTGATAAAAACAGTTGGCTAACGCCCCAACAGTTCCAGATAAGGGCGAATCTTGTCATTGGGCACCAACACCGCCAGGTTGAAATGCCGGATTTCCCAGCCGTCGGAGGTTTTAGCCAATACGCCTGCGCCGCGGCAGGGGCCCATCCAGGTATCCAGCAGCTCTTCAAACCAGGCCATCTGGCCATTGGGAGAGAAATAAAGCTGCCGGTTGGAGGATGTAAAAGCCCAGGCCGATTCGCGCTCAAAAGCCGACTTGGCCCAGGTGCGCAGCTCGTCGCGCAGCCAGCGCTCGCTGGCATCCGTGCCGAGGTAAATGCCATCGGCGGCCATCGCGCCGAAGAAAGCATCAGCATCGGCAGTTGTTGCCGAGCGGTGCCAACGATCCAGCAAAGTGTGGATGGCCGCTGCATCGTCTGGTGCCTCAGCCAAGCAGCCCTCGCGCCGGCGTGTATCGATTATCGAGGTGATTTTCCAACCATCGGGCGTTTTGATCAGCTGAAAGGCATTGACGCCGCAATGGCTCAATTGCCCGCCGAAGAAAAAGCTATATTCCGTCCAGGCGGTAGCTAAAAGGCCGTCGATGCGGATATCCTCCGACCAGATTTTTTCATCCAGCTGCTGGGCGCGCTGGCTGCCCACTGCTTGCAGGAATTTTTCCAGGCTCTCCTCGGTCAGCCGGCTTTGCCCCTCGGGGCCTTCCAGTACGGTCTGCAAACGAGCGCCAGGGTAAAAAGCCTGGCGCAGCGTGCTGCTGTCGGCGGCTCTCATGGCGTCAAACAGCTGGCGGATCGGCGCGCGGACGGCTTCCAATTCGGCAGCGCTTTGAGAAAAAAGCGCAGAAGGGAACGCCAACAGCAAAAACAATAAACGAATCATAAGCTTTTTAGGCTCAAAGTTAAGGAAATATTTACCTTTGGTTCGGTTATTGGAAAAGCATAACGGATGGATATTTACGCTCGAAAATCACGCTGGAAACTTTCTCTGGGCATTGCAGGAGCTATCATCGTAGCTATTTCCATGCTATACACCAACTATCTGACCAGCAAACTGGCCGACGAAGAACGCAACAAGGTCCAGATCTGGGTGCTGGCCATGGAAGACCTCAACGATTATGATGATGAAGCGATCCAGTTTTGCGACGTCACCCTGCATACGGAGATATTGCGTGCCAATACGACCATCCCGGTAATTGTTGTGAATGACCGTGGCGGGATAGACTTCCACGTCAATATCTCTGATACCAGCGCCGCGGCATTGAAGAAGGAAGTAGAAAAGATGAAGGAGGAAGGCGTCCAGCCTATCCAGGGTTTTGCCTACTCGATTTACTACAAGGAATCCACCCTGCTGAAGCAATTGCGCTACTTCCCGCTGGTGCAGCTCGTCCTGATCGCGGCCTTCATCGGCTTTGGCTATCTGGGCTTCAACTCGGCGCGGCGGGCCGAACAAAACCGCGTTTGGGTGGGCATGGCCAAAGAAACCGCCCATCAATTGGGCACGCCGATATCTGCCATCGTAGCCTGGATCGAACACCTCAAAATAATCCGGGAAGAAGACGGGGAGCTGCAGGAGGTATTGAGCGAGCTGCACAGCGACGTCAACCGCCTGGAATTGATAGCCGACCGCTTCTCCAAAATCGGCTCGGCCCCCAAGCTAGAGCGGATCAACCTCTACCAGGAACTCGACCAGTGCCGCGCCTATATGCAAAGGCGGGCATCCCGCAAGGTCGAATTCCACTTCCCCCCGCCCGATAGCCCATCCAAAATGGTGCAGATCAATTCCCACCTCTTTGACTGGGTCATTGAGAACCTGCTGCGCAATGCGCTCGACGCCATGGAAAGCAGCGGCCAAATCACCGCTGAGGTGTATGAAGATGCGGACTATATTTACATCGACATCAGCGATACGGGCAAGGGCATACCGGCCAATAAGTTTAAGATGGTCTTTCAACCCGGCTTTACCACTAAAAAGCGAGGCTGGGGGCTGGGCTTGTCTTTGGCCAAGCGCATTATCGAAGAGTACCACGCCGGCAAGATTTTTGTCAAGCGCTCGGAGGAAGGCCAAGGCACGACCTTTACCATCCAACTGCCCCAAGCTGCCATTTGAACTTTAGAAAACACGACAAAACCCAAATACAATGAAAGATACTTCTTTCCTCGGCCGCCTCAATAATTGGGCGCGCAAATCCGTGACGCTGAAGCTCTTCACGATTGGCATCCTCATCCTCTTTCTGCTCATCCCCGTGAGCATGGTCACTTCGCTGATATTCGAGCGGGAAAACATCCGCGACGAGGCAGTACAGGAGGTCAGCTCCAAGTGGGGCATGAGCCAAACCCTGGCTGGGCCAGTCATTTCCGTGCCCTACGAATCGGTGCGGCAGGATCAGGATGGCAAGCCGGCCATCACCCGGGGTTATGTGCATTTCCTGCCCGACAGCCTGCGCTTCGAAGGGCAGGTAGAGCCGCAAAAGCGCTATCGCGGGATTTACGTGGTGGTCTTGTACAATGCTCAAT
This sequence comes from uncultured Phaeodactylibacter sp., assembly GCA_964432875.1. GTDB lineage: Bacteria > Bacteroidota > Bacteroidia > Chitinophagales > Saprospiraceae > JACJYE01. Next base: position 23,660 of record CAYSPJ010000007.1, read on the forward strand.
TGCAAGTATCAGGACATTTTGATGGCTTTAATACTGCCGCCCTGGGCGTACCCGAAACTGACATCAAATGGGCTGATGCGCTTTTCACGTTCGGCATCAGTGACATGAAAGGCATGAAAGCAGCGGTGCCCGTTAGCGTAAACGGTAGCATCCACCAATTTGGGCCGGGCACGGTGAGCAATGACCTGCTGCCCTCTGGCGCGCATTTCCCCATTGCGCTCGCCGAGGGGGCTGCCAGCAAGCTCGACTTTTCCTTCCCGCTCAACCTCAACGGCAGTGCGGACCTCTATTTCACGCCTTTCGGCAAAACGACCATCGCCAAGCTGCAATCTCCTTGGGCCGACCCCAGCTTTGAAGGGGCTTTCCTGCCTGACGAAAGGACGGTAAGCGACACTGGCTTCCAGGCCCAATGGCAGGTGCTCCAGCTCAACCGCAATTACCCCCAGCAGGGCGAGGGGCCCTACATCGGCGGCAGAAAGTACGAGGATGATAGTGGCTATTATTACAATACCAATTTGCGGGAGTCCACCAACGCCTTTGGCCTGCGGCTGCTGCTGCCCATTGACGAATACCAGAAGACCATGCGCTCGGCTAAATACGCCGCCTTTTTTGTGCTGATTACTTTCCTGGTCTTCTTCTTCATCGAAGTGCTCAACCGGAAACGCCTGCACCCTATACAATACATATTGGTAGGTGCCGCCATTGTACTGTTTTACGTTTTGCTGCTCTCTATTTCCGAGCACCTGAAGTTCAATGCGGCCTACCTGCTGGGCTGCCTGGCTATCCTTTCCCTGATTACGACCTATTGTTACTTCATCCTCAACAATCTACGGCTTACCTTAATGGTCTTTGCCATCCTTGTTATCCTGTACGGCTTTTTCTACTCGCTGCTACAGTTGCAGGATTATGCCCTGCTGCTCGGCAGCCTTGGCCTACTGCTTATACTAGCCGCCATCATGTATCTCACCCGCCATATCGACTGGTATAACCTGGGCGGGGATGAGGAGGCATGACGAAGAGCCTTTCTGAAGGGAGGCTTGGAGTGGTGAGCCTCCCTTTTTCAAAACCGCCACTCCAAGCCGGCGGTGACCAGGCGGGGCAGCCTGGCCGGAAGATTCGGAGATGGGGATGATCTGGTTGTTGCAGGTCTAATTTAGCAGGCAATAAGTTTTTTATATCTTAGCCCCTGAAACGGAAAGGACAGATGCAACGCATAGAATCTTTATTTGTAGCTCACAGCCCTCTAGGTGGGCGGGGTGTCTTTACAGCAGCAGATATACCTGCAGGCGCGCTCATTGAAATATGCCCGGTCATCGCCATGCCTGGCAGCCACCGGCAGTACCTGGATCAGACGGGTTTATACGATTATTACTTCATCTGGGGAGAAAAAGATGATGAATGCGCTATTGTCCTTGGTTTTGGCTCTCTTTACAACCACAACTACGAACCCAACGCCGAGTATGGCCCTTCTTTTGAAAGTGGTTTTCTGCATTTTTTTGCCCTGCGGGATATTAAGGCGGGCGAGGAGATTACGGTAAACTACAATGGCGATCCCAACGACCAGGATGAGCTGTGGTTTGAAGCCCGGCGCTTAAACCCAAAAGCGAAAGATGCGGAGTAATAGCCTATTTTTTGTTAATGATAGCTATACTTTCAGAAAAATCCATTTATTTCGGCCGGAATTTCCTGCTTTTCTCTCTGTTCCCTACAACTACTGCGGTTTGAAGGTTGAGAAAGAAAAACATACCAGCGGAAATCCTGTTATCATAATCGTTGTTCAATAGCATACAAAATGATGGATTATTATATTAGTGGTATCCAGCAAATTGGGATTGGCGTAGCCAATGCTGATGAAGCATGGAAACATTACCGGTGCCAATTTGGAGTGGACGTCCCGGTATTCAAGGAAAAAGCGCAAGCCGCACTCATGCTTCCGTACACCGGCGGCAAAGCCCGCAGCCGTTATGCCATCATGGCAATCAACATGCAGGGTGGTGGCGGTTTCGAAATCTGGCAGTACACCTGCCGGGTGCCCGAGGCTTCCAGCTTTGAGCTGCAAATCGGCGACCTGGGCATCTTCACCAGCAAAATCAAGGCGCCCGATATCCAAAAAGCCTACCATTATTATCAAAGCAAACCGTTTGAATGCCTTTCTGAAATCAGCCAGCTTGCCAACGGCCCAGCCAACTTTTTCACCCGCGACCCCTATGGCAATATCTTCCAGGTAGTGGAAGCCAAAGACTGGTTCCAGTCGCGCAAGCAAGCTACTGGCGGGGTTTACGGTGCCATTATCGGCGTTTCGGATATCGAGGCCTCACTGCATTTTTACCAGAACATCCTGGGGTATGGTAAAATCGTCTATGACCAAACCGGGGTATTTGAAGAGTTGCAAAACATCCCTGGTGGGCACAGCCCGCTACGGCGCGTGCTTTTGCGCCATGACCAGCAAAGGGCCGGGGCTTTCTCACCGCTTTACGGCAGCAGTGAAATCGAGCTCATCCAGGCAACAGGCCGGACGCCCCGCAAAATATATGACGACCGCTTCTGGGGCGACCTGGGCTTTATCCACCTCTGTTACGATGTGGTCAATATGGACGCGCTGAAAGCTCGCTGTAACGAGCTCGATTTCCCTTTTACCGTTGACAGCCAAAACAGCTTTGACATGGGAGAGGCAGCCGGCCGCTTTGCTTATACGGAAGACCCCGACGGCACTCTGATCGAATTTGTTGAAATCCACAAAGTGCCTATTTTGAAAAAGCTGGGCTGGTACCTCAACCTTAAAAAACGCCAGTCTGGCAAGCCACTCCCCCGCTGGATCATCAAGGCGATGGGCTTGAACCGGAAAAAGGATTGAGGCGATCATAAGCTAAGAGGGCTGGCGGCCTTGTGGTCAAACTGCCTCCAAGCCGTGTTCCAGGCCTTCGATCAACCACTGCGGGTCTTCCAGCCCGATATAAAGGCGCACCAGATTCCAGGGATGTGCCGGGTTTTCGCGGCCAGGGATGCCATAAAAAGCGGCAGAAGGCAGTACCAAAGACTCATGCCCCCCCCAGGAGACCGCCAGAAGGAAACGCCCCTGGAGGTTTTCGAAGAAGGCTTCTGCCTGATGGAGGCTTTCTGCTTTCAGGTAAAAAGAGAATAAACCACCGGCGCCTTGCATTTGCTGCCGGGCAAGTTCGTGTTGGGGGAAAGATGGCAATAACGGATGGATCACCCGCTCCACTTTGGGGTGGTTTTCCAAAAACTGCGCGATTTGCCGGGCGCTGTTGTCACTGCGGCGCAGGCGCAACTCCAGGGTGCGCAGCCCCCGGATGGCCAGGGCTGCATCATGCGGCGAGAGGATGCCGCCGAGGTTCATATATTCGGCTTCGAATATTTTTTTCACCATCTCTTTATTGCTGCATAATACGCCCAAGACCACATCGCTATGCCCGTTGAGGTATTTGGTGCCGGAATGCACCACGATGTCGATACCCATTTCGATAGGCTGCTGGAAAAGCGGAGAACAATAGCTATTGTCGATACAAGTAATAATGCCATAGCGGCGAGCCAGGGCCGCGCAGGCGCGGAGGTCTTGCAACTCGAAGGTCAGGGTATTGGGGCTTTCCAGGTAGAGGAGGCTGGTATTCGACTGGATAGCGTGCTCGATGGCCTCCAGGTTTCGCCCATCCACAAAGGTATGCTCCACCCCAAAGCGAGGCAGGTAGCCTTGGAGCAAAGCCTTCGTCCAGGAGTAAGGCGATTGGACGCAGACAACGTGGCTGCCAGCATTGGTGTTGGCCAGTATGGCAGCAGCAATAGCGGCCATGCCCGAGCCGAATACCAGGGCATCTTCGGCTTTTTCCAGCGCAGCCAGCTTTTGCCGTAGAATTGCCACGGTCGGGTTGTTCCCACGGGTATAAACGCTGTGTTTCAGCTCGTCGGTGAATGCCTGGCGGAATTCAGCCAAGCTGGGAAAGGCAAAATTGCTCGACTGGATGACGGGGGGCGAAACGGCATGGAAGTAATCTTCCCTGTTTTCACCAAGATGGTTGAGTATCTCGCTGAGGTGCATCTGCTTTTTGCCCCAAAGCTACGAGCAAAAAAACAAATGAGAGGGAGTTGCCTGATGGTTTAATTCACGTTAATTCACGCCCGCATGGCTTTACGTGCCAGTTGGACAAACAGCCAACGTACAATAGAAGCCAGAGCGGCAATCCAGGCCGCGGCGGCGATAAACTTGCTTTTTGTACCTTCTTTGCGTACTCGTCTATGCTTGCTTGCCATGAGTAGATAGTTTTGTATGATGTTCACTCACGATGAAGTCTACCCTATAAAAATACCATCTCCCAGCTTGACCCGAAAACTATTGTAGCAGAATGCTTGGTTTTAGTAGTAAAAAGCAGGTTTCTGCCTCATGCCAAGTCTTTGCGTGGGGTAGCAGTAGGATATTTTTTCATTAAGCGGCTGTTTTTTGCCGGAAAAGAACTAAAATTGGCAAGCTAAAAATGGCAAGATAGTGACGAAAGTAACCCAAGCACAAGCCCGTTGGATTCAATTGTTGCGCAAGGATGCTACCCAGCACCTCGTGTTTTGGGCCTTGGTATTCGTGGTTGTATTCTGTTTTTTTGCCATCCACGCCTGGTATCAGGGCAAGGCAGAGCTGCTGGAAGCGCTAGACTACAAGCGCAAGGCATTTTGGTTCGTCTTCCGGGAAGCGTTACTCTACACCCTGATGCTTGGCGTGCCGGTGTATTTCAACCTCATTTTTGTTTATCAGGGGCGGGTGCAGAAATTTCTGGAGCGCCGGGTGTTTACCGAAGCACAATTTCACGGCTGGGGGTTTCACATCTTCCTGGGTTTCAGTTTTATCACCGCCATCGCCTTTGCCTTTTTGTATTCGCCTCTCATCCAGCTCCTCTTCCAGATCACGGAGCAGAAGTGGTATGAGTTGAGCATCGTCATCCTTTTTATGATCATCTGCACCACCGGGGTTTCTTTCACCAAAGAATCTATTGAGCGCAGCCGGGAGCTGGAGCGCCGCTCGCGGCAAGAAGCGATCCGGCGGGGTAAAGAATTGGAACAGGAGCTCAATTTCATCAAAAAACAAATCCGCCCGCACTTCCTGTTTAACACCCTGGCCAACCTGCAGGTGCTGGCCCGGCGCAAATCGGATAACTTGCCGGAGCTGATCGGGGAATTATCCCGTTTGCTGCGCCACCTGGTCTATAAGACCAACGAGCGGCTGGCACCGCTGGAAGACGAGCTGCACTTTATCGAAAGCTATATCGAGCTGCAACGCCTGCAGGTATCCCGCAACACCGAATTGTCCCTAAAAGTGGAGGGGATAGTCAGGCCGGCGCACCGCATCGCTCCAATGATACTGCTATTGCTGGTGGAAAACTGCTTCAAACATTACAACCGCAAAGGCCCGGCCAAGAAGCTGATCCGTATTCATTTCCAAATCGCCGACGATCAACTGTACGCTACAATCAGCAATACCTTCAAACCCTTTGCCCGCAATGAAGGCACGATGGAAGAAGAGGAAGAAGGCGGCCTGGGCCTGGCCAGCGCTATGGAAAACCTTAAACTGGTTTACGAAGACCGCTACCAGCTAAAACTGAGCCAAGATGGACAGCTTTTCACCGTCAACCTACAACTGCCCTTGCTATGAAGCATAAATACGGCTATATCATCGTAGAGGATGTCGAGCTACAACGCGAAAACCTCATCCACCTGCTAAGCCAAAGCCTGGACCTGCTGCTGCTAGGCAGCTTTGAAAATGCTGAAGATGCTTACGACTACCTGTCCAATGATCCCGACCCCATGCCCGAGCTGATGTTTCTGGATATCGAAATGCCCGAGTCCAGCGGCTTCAACCTGCTCGAAGCGCTCAAGCGCCTTTCCGTGGACATGAAAGTCATCATCACCACGGCATTTCCGGATTATGCCATCAAAAGCTACGACTATACCGTGAGCGGCTACTTGCTCAAGCCCATCGATCGGAACAAACTGAACCTATCGATTGAGAAGGCGATTAGGGAAATGCACGCGCCTCCCTCCCACTCCGTCCTGCCGCCCGAAAACGGAGGCTATCTGATGATTAAGGAAAAAAAGCGTTGGATCAAGCTGTTATACGAAGAAATCCTATATTGCGAAGGGGCCAATGTAGATGTTCGCATCCTCACTCCCGGCGAAACCTTCACGATCCGCGAACGGGTAAAAAACCTGGAGCAAGCGCTGCCTCCGGCGCTATTTTTGCGCATCCACGACAGCTTTATCATCAACCAGGCCTATATCAAGAGCTATGCCAGCAATTATACCTCGGTCTCGCTTTGCTTCCAATCCGGCAGCCCCTTGCACACTTTGAACATCGGCCCCAAGTACCGGGAAAAATTTCGCCGTTTGATGCAACAGCAAGAGCCGTGACAAGCTCTAAAGCGGCTCGCCATTTGCATCAGTAGTGAGCACCTCGCTCATGAAGTCGAAGAAAGGGCGCATCCGGCGGAAAGCCACCGTCATTTTATCCAGAAAATCGGGGGCGAGGACCTCCTGGTCGGAAAAAGAGCGGGTGAGGAGGAATTGTTTGTAGCGCAGCAGGTCTATATTAGGGTGATCCATCGAGTAGCCCTGAGGGGCGGTTTTCAGTTGCTCGCCCTCCAATTGGCCGAAGGCCTCCTGGAATTCCGGGGCAGCGATGATTTCGCGCAGGGGCTGGGCATCGGTCGCCAGCTCTTCGCGGATGCGCTTGAGGTCGGCAGCATTGGGTGCCCAGAAACCGCCGCCGACGAAGGATGCTCCCGGCTCGATATGAAAATAATAGCCGCCGCGCCGCCACTTTGAAGCGCGTTTCATCTGGCCGCTGAAGTGTGTTTTATAGGGCGATTTGTCTTTGGAAAAGCGTACATCGCGGTAGATCCGGAACAGGCTCTGTTTTGCCGTCATCGGTTCCAGCTCGTCGTATTGGCTCATGCGCCCCAGCAGCCCTTCAGTAAAGGCGGCCACATGAGCGTATTCTGTTTGGTAACGAGGTTTATTGGCATTGAACCACTCGCGGGTGTTGTGCTCATGCAATTCCCGCAAAAACTCCAGGCTTGATGGCGGTATAGCAGTTAGGGACATGGTGATGTTGATGAGTTGGCAATGATTGGCTGACCGATTTATAACAGATGATTTGCGCGATTGTTGAACACAAAATGACGGCTTGCACCCCTGCCTTACCTAGCATTAGGTATTGCCCTCCTTCAATTAGGTAAAATTTCAACTTAAGTGATTTTTATCACCAGCGACACTTCCCTTACCCCCTATTTTGGTGTTAACTTTGTGCAGGATTTAGATTGAATCAAAATAAGCCACAACGTGATCAATACTATTGCAAGTGAAAAGCGGCTATTGGAGGCGAAGCCGGGGATTGAGGGCGTCATTGCCCGCTATGCCAACGAGCAGATCGGCAGCAAATTAATGACCATGGGCCTATTGCCAGGCAGCCGTATCGCCATAGTGCGCAGGGCGCCTCTAGGTGGGGGTTGGTATATTAAGGCAAATGGTTTCTTCCTTGCCCTGAGGGATGAAGAAGCGGCAAGCATCGTATTGAAGTAATGGGAAACGAAACTCAACTTAAGGATAAAATCTTTACGGTAGCGCTTTTGGGCAACCCCAACTGCGGCAAATCTTCGGTATTTAACCAACTCACCGGCTTGCGGCAAAAAATCGGCAACTTCCCCGGCGTCACGGTTGATAAAAAGCTGGGCAGGACAAAATTGCCCGATGGGCGGGAAATCACGATTATTGACTTTCCTGGCACCTACAGCTTCTACCCTACTTCCAGCGATGAGCGCATCGTGGTCCAAACCTTATGTAAGCCGGCAGATGAGAACTACCCGGATGCCATCGTTTATATTGCCGATGCCACCCGGCTGGAAAAACACCTCTTGCTGCTTACCCAGTTGCGCGATTTGGGCCTGCCTCTCATCCTGGCCCTCAACATGGCGGATGTAGCCGACAAAGAGGGCTTAGATATAGATCACTTTGCGTTGGCATCTTCGCTGCGCCTACCCGTAGTCAAGCTCAGCGGCCGTACAGGCTTTGGCATCGAATCGCTCAAGCATGAGTTGCAGCTGCTGCTCGATGCCTACACCTCTTTCCAGCCCCCCCTTCCTTTTTACGAACTGTCGGATGCAGAAAAAAAGCTGGCTCTAGCGGTACAGGATATCTTGCCCGGCAGCAATCCTTACCAGGCGTTGTTGGCTGCTCACCACCACGACTGGCTCCCCTTCCTCTCAGCGGCTCAGCGCAAGCTCATCATAGATCTTGTAGCGGAACACCATTTTGAACCGCTGCGCTCGCAGATTGAGGAGACGATGCAGCGCTACGACAAATTCACGCCTATGGCGCGGCAGTCTATCCGCACGGCGGCAGCCGAGCGCCCGTCGGTTGCGGAGCGCCTGGATCTTATCCTGACGCACCGCCTTGCCGGGCCGCTTATTTTTATCCTGCTGATGCTGTTGGTTTTTCAGGCTATTTTTGCCTGGGCCACCTACCCCATGGACTGGATTGAAGCCCTTTTCTCCCTTGCGGGGGAGGGGGTGGGTAGGGTATTGCCAGATGGCTGGCTGTCCAGCCTCATCACCGATGGGATACTAGCTGGATTGGGGGGGATTATGGTTTTCATCCCGCAAATTGCCATTTTATTCTTCCTCATTTCGCTCCTGGAAGAGGTGGGGTATATGGCCCGCGCCGCTTATATGTTTGACCGCCTCATGCAGTATTTCGGACTGAACGGGCGCAGCATCGTGGCGCTCATCTCAGGAGGCGCTTGCGCCATACCGGCCATCATGAGCACCCGCACCATCGGCAATTGGAAGGAGCGGCTGATCACCATTATGGTGACCCCCTTCATCAGTTGTTCGGCCCGCATCCCGGTCTATACGGTGCTTATCGGTTTTGTAGTGCCTTCTACCGTGGTTGGCGGCATCTTCAACTTGCAGGGTTTGGCTTTCATGGGTTTGTACTTACTGGGCATCATCGCGGCTTTATTGTCTGCCTGGATATTCAAGCTGATCCTCAAAACGAAGGAGCGTAGCTTCCTGATGCTGGAATTGCCGGAATACCGCAGCCCGGTCATGCGCAATGTGTTTCTGACCGTATGGGAAAAAGTGCGTTCCTTCGTGGTCGAAGCCGGGCGCATCATCATGGCGATTTCCGTCGTGCTATGGGCTTTGGCCAGTTTTGGGCCCCGTGCCGAGATGCAAGCCGCCCGGCTGGAAGCAGAAACCTTGGCCGTAGAGCGCCAATTGGATAAACAAGAGACGGACAACCTCATCGCTGCTCGTAAGATCGAAGCCTCCTTTGCCGGGCAACTCGGCAAATTCATTGAGCCGGCCATCGAGCCCCTGGGCTTCGACTGGAAGATCGGGATTGCCCTGATCACCTCCTTTGCCGCCCGCGAGGTCTTCGTCGGCACCATGGCCACCATATATAGTATAGGCAGCGCGGAAGACGAATACTCCATCCGCGATCGCATGGCGCAGGAGCGCCACCCCATCACTGGCAAGCCAATCTACAGCCTGGCCACCTCGCTTTCCCTTTTGCTATTCTACGTTTTCGCTATGCAGTGCATGAGCACCTTAGCCGTAGTGCGCCGAGAGACCAAAAGCTGGAAATGGCCTCTGATCCAGTTTATCTTCATGACTGGGCTAGCCTATCTCAGCAGCTTGCTAGTCTATCAGGTTTGGGGGTAGGCACTGCTCCAATGCCTGTTGAATAGCATAGACAAAAACAACTCCTGCTGTAACTTTTTTGGAGGCATCCCTGCATGTTTTTCAGCCTTTTTATTTACAGTAGAAAAAAAACAGCCCTGGTTGTCATTATTTAGCGAATACATTTCTATCTTGTGCCCCATCATGAAATATTAGCGGCCTTCAAGGCGTTTTTACAAGCAGCTTGGTTGAAAGCAGGATAACACACACTCTATCCTCAGACCCTAAGCTTTATCGCTGTCACCCCTGGCTTTAACTAGCTATCCAAAACGCCTTCTTTCCTTATCAATGTCCGGACGTCAAGGATATTCTTATCCGAAACTTCCCGATTGTGGTGCCTTCTCGCGAAGAGAGGGTGATTACTTAATCCTGCCAGGCTATCATAGCCGGGCAAAAAAGTCATCGTATGGATAGAAGAGCCGCTCTATCAACGCTGTTGCCCCGTGGGCCTCGCCAGGAGCGCGAGGCGCCGCGTGTGCTACACACTGGCCTGGCACCTTACACCGGGCAGTGGGGGTTTCAACAAGCCTCCCACTTGCTGCGCCGAGGGATGTTTGGGCCAACCTACGCCCAGATCAAATGGGCCGTACAGCAAGGCAGAGAAGCAACTGTCAACAAATTATTTGAGGAGTTGCCAGCACCCACGCCGCCGGTGAGCACTTACTACACCAATGATCCTGGAGTGCCAATTGGAGCGACTTGGGTCAATGCCGTTTACCCCGGCATCAATATGGGGGCAGAAATGGGCTACCGCAGCCGAAGCCTGCTCTCCTGGGTAGTGGGCAACCTTTGGGAGGAAGGCATGTCCATCCGCCAAAAACTGACCCTCTTTTGGCACAACCATTTCCCTATCGCCGAGGTATTGGATGCCAAACTGCGCTACAAATATTACCACCTGCTGAACAGTTACGCCTGGGGGAACTTCCGGGAACTGACCAAAACCATGACCATCGACCCCTCGATGCTGAGATATCTCAATGGCAACCGCAACACCAATACGGCGCCCAATGAGAACTACGCTCGCGAGTTGCTGGAGTTGTTCACCATTGGGAAAGGTCCGGCAACAGGACCAGGCGATTACACCAACTACACCGAGCACGATGTGATGGAGATTGCCCGAGCCTTGACGGGATGGAAAGATTTTGGTGGCAATGCGACAAGTGGGGATGGGGCGGTCGGTGCCACCTTCAACCCCAACCAGCACGATACGGGGACTAAGACCTTGTCTTATCGTTTCAACAACGTCGTCATCCCCAACTTGGGGGGGCAGGAATACGCCCACGTTATCGACATCATCTTCCAGCAAGATGAAGTGGCCCGTTACGTCTGTCGCCGACTATACCAGTGGTTCGTTTACTACGAAATCACCGAGGAGGCCGAGGTCAACGTCATTGAGCCCATGGCCCAGATATTGATCAGCAACGACTACCAAATCAAGCCTGCCTTGATAGCTTTGCTGTCTAGTGAGCACTTCTTCGATCCGGAGAATTACGGGGTGATGATCAAAAACCCCTGGGATTTCATCATGTCCACTTTGAAATCCTTAGAGGTCCAGTATTCGCAGCCACTGGCTCAGCGCTACGACTCTTGGTACAACTTCTTCGGGCGGGCGGGGCAAATGCAGATGGACTACTTTAACATCCCCGACGTGGCGGGCTGGAAAGCCTATTTCCTGGCACCGCAATATTATCGCAACTGGATTAGCGCAGCTACTCTTCCGCACCGCATGCAACTGACGGATCGCTTGATCACTACCGGCGAATCGCCTTTTCAGAGCAATGGTCAATTAATGCGCATCAACGTCTTGGCTTTGATCCAAACGCTGGACAACCCCAGCGACCCCAATGCCGTAGTCGAAGATTTTTCGCGGATTTTACACCCTAAGCCGCTCACCGACAGCCAGAAGAATGCCTTGAAGGCCATCCTCCTGCCGGGCTTGCCCGACTTTGAGTGGACGGTGGAGTATGGGCAATATGCCCAGAACCCCAGCAACTCGTCCCTGGCTTCTGCGGTAGAGACGAAGCTCAGAGCGCTGATCAAAGCGATGCTAAACATGCCGGAATTTTATTTAAGCTGATTTTTCAATTGCAACTGTTATGAAAAGGAGAGATTTCATTAAAACAGCAGGGGCAGCCGCCAGTATCCCGCTCTTTGTCAACGGGATGAATATGTCGGTGCTGGCCAGGCCCCTATTGTTCAATGCTATGAATATCGACTCGGATCGAGTATTGGTCCTCGTCCAACTCAATGGTGGCAACGACGGGCTGAATACCCTCGTGCCCATCGATCAGTATGATCGGCTATTCAATGCCCGGTCCAATGTCCTGTTGCCGGAGTCCAGCCTCATCCCTGTAACCGACACTCTGGGCTTTCACCCCCGGATGACGGGGATCAAAGGGCTGTATGATGATGGTAAGCTGGGCATCATCCAGAGCGTGGGTTACCCCAACCAGAACCGTTCGCACTTCCGCTCGATGGAGATTTGGTCCTCGGCTTCGCCAGCCGATCAATTCTATGTGACGGGCTGGCTGGGCCGCCCCCTGGACCGGCAGAACCCTGGCTACCCCTTAGGCTACCCCAATACGGCATTCCCTCACCCCTTCGCCATCTCGATGGGCAATTTCGTATCGGAAACCTGCCAGGGCACGGGGGCCAACTATGCCATGACCCTCAACGACCCCTTTACGCTGGGGCAATTGGCAGAATGGGGGGGAGAGCCGCTGGGCACCAGTATCTACGATGAGGAGCTAGCCTTCCTGCGCATGACCATCGGCCAGACTAATGCCTTTGCCGAAGGCATCGTGGCGGCGGCTAATGCAGGCAACAACCTGGCCAATTATCCCAACACGACCTTGGCTACCCAGCTCCGGCACGTCGCCCGCCTCATTGCTGGAGGCTTGCAGACCAAGATATATACGGTAAGCCTGGGCGGGTTCGATACACACTCGACCCAAGTCGCTCACAATGACAAGACCGCCGGCGAACATGCCGACTTGCTCAATACCTTGTCGGACGCCATGGCGGCCTTCCAGCAAGACCTCATCCAGCTTGGCGCCGACCAGCGGGTCGTCACGATGACCTTCTCTGAGTTTGGGCGGCAGATACGCTCCAACGGCAGCTTGGGCACTGACCATGGCGCAGCGGCGCCGCTGTTCCTGTTTGGGTCTTGCGTAAACCCGCAGATACTCGGGCAAAACCCTGAAATCCCCAGCCAAGTGAGCCCGCAAGAGGCCGTGCCGATGCAATACGACTTCAGGGATGTCTATGGCTCCGTCCTTATGGATTGGTTTGGAGTGCCGGAGGATGATATCCGCACCATCCTCTACCAAGGTTTTCAGCATCTGCCCATCGTCACCTTTTGCAATGTGACCGATACCAGAGAGCAAGAGGCAGAAGCCCCGATCGAGGCCTTGTCGTTCCCCAACCCCTTCCGGGATTGGACGGTCATCCGTTTCACGAGCGGGGATGAATGGGTACGGCTCAGCATCTTCAACGCCTTAGGCAGCGAGATACAAGTGCTCAGCAATCAGCGCTTCAGCGCGGGTGAGCACGAAGTACGCTTTGACGGCAGCCGCCTGCCGGCTGGCAACTACTATTTCCGCCTGGCCATGGGCAGCCGTCAGCAGACGTTTATAATGCTGAAACTATGATCTTATGCTTTGTCACGGCTGGTTGAAAAATCGAAGATCACGCGGTAGCGAGAAGGAGATGAAGCCAGCCGTGCCTTGGCATAAAACCATATCAAAGCTAATATTGGCAGCAGGATTAACAAAAAATGCTTGTTTGCCTACAAATCTGTTCGTATAATTGGGGCTTATATTATTGCACTAGACCTATTAAACGAATTGATATGCACCGCAAACTGATCCTGCTGCCATTCCTTTTATTTGTTGCCCTGGGCGCTCAGGCCCAGGAAGAAGCCCCCCAGCCACCGGAACCGAAAATATATTCCACCTCCGGCGGCGAATTGATTTTTTCCTTCGCCAATGTAACCAACGGTGGTGAGGACGTGAGCACCAATCTGCGCTTTACCGGCTTCTTCCACCTGGCCGAGTACTGGCACTTTGACTTTACCGACAACTTTGGCATGTTCACTGGCTTTGGCCTGCGCAATGTGGGTATCATCACGAAAGATGATGGCATCATCATCCGCAAACATGCCAACATCCTGACGGAGGAGACCGAGGACGTCACGATCAAACGCCGTGCTTATTCCCTGGGGGTCCCCTTGGCCATGAAACTGGGCGACTTCAACCGCCGTGTGTTTTTCTACGCCGGTGGCGAGGCCGAACTGATGTTCCATTACAAAGAGAAGCTCTTTATTGATGGGGATAAGGAGAAGAAGTTCAATGAATGGTTTAGCAAGCGCACCAACCTCATCAATCCTTCCCTCTTTGGCGGCATCCAGTTTCGTAGCGGTGCCAACCTCAAGTTTAAGTACTATCTGTTGGATTTCCTCAACCAGGAATACACTGAGCGCACTGGCGGCATTTCCCAGCAGCCTTACCGCAACCTGGAGAGCCAGATGTTCTACCTATCGCTATCCTGGAACCTGCGTACTGGCCGTAAAAGCAAATCTGCCGATGCGCTAGAGCGGCGTACCTGATGCACCCCCGGCGATCGCTTTGAAAAGCCCCCTGCCTAAATGCCCGCCGGCCTGGCCTGCAACGCTGACACCCCGCGCTGCAGCACCTCGATACACAGCTCTATTTCGCGCAGGTGGGTACGGAAGCTCAACACCGCCAGGCGGATCCAATATTCGCCATTGATGCTGGTGGAGGAGAGGAAGACGCGGCCATCGCGGCGCACGTATTCCAGCAACTGCTCGTTGAAGCGGTTGGCATCGCCCTCGGGGGGGCGGTAGCGGAAAAGCATGATGGACAACTCAGGAGGCGGGCCGGCCTCAAAGCCCAACCCCTGGATTTTTTCGTAAAAATACTGACATAGCGCAGCCTTTTCAGCCAATGCTGCCCGGAAGGGTTGAAGGCCTAACAATTGTAAGGGGAGCCAGAGGCGTAGGCCGCGGAAATGCTTGGTAAGCTCCGGGGAGAGGTCGGCCGGCGACCATTCTTCCCAAAGGCGTTGGGCATCCTGCATATAGTTGGCCTTGTAAAAGTGGGCGTTATAAAGCGCCTCCACGTTTTTAATCAGTACGGCGCCGAGGCCATAAGGCAAAAAGAGCCCTTTATGGGGATCGATTACCACCGAATCAGAGCGTTCAATACCGACGAAACGCCCCTTGAGTTCTTCTACCAGGATAAAGAAGCCGCCATAAGCGGCATCAACGTGAAACCAGAGGCCATACTGCTGCGCCAGATCGGCGATAGCATTAAGAGGGTCAACGGCACCCGTATCAGTGGTTCCGGCAGAGCCGACTACCAGGAAGGGTTCCAGCCCTTGGGCAATATCTTGTTGTAGTTGCTGGTGCAGCGCCCCCGTATCCATGCGGAAGCGCTGGTCAATAGGGATGTAGCGGATGACGGCCTCGCCCAAGCCAGCAATGCGCAAGGCTTTCTGCACACAGTGGTGCACCTGGCTGGTGAGATAAACTACCGCTTGCCCTACTTTGGCAGCCTTGATGCCTTTGAAGTCGCGTGCTGCCGTAATCGCAATGAGGTTGGCCACCGAACCTCCAGAAGCCAGGTTGCCAAGGGCATCTTCGGGGTAGCCAATCAGTTGGCACATCCAACGGATGAGGCTGTTTTCCATGCGCACTGCGCCAGGATTAGCGAAAAACAGGCCAGCATAACGGTTGGTAACAGCGGCCAAATAATCGCCCAGGGCCGCCGGGAAGATACCGCCGCCCGGCACATAGCCTAAATGGCCGCCGGAAGCGGGGTTGATGCCCTGCCGGTCAACTTGCTGCTCCAGCTCCTGCAAAAGGGCACCTAAATCCCTCCCGGTTTCCGTTGTTTCCAGACTAAACCCCTCGCCCAAAGACGGTTCGTCATAAGCTTTCAGCGCTTCAATGCGGTTGATAAAATCATCGGCATAAGCCTGGATGGCAGCATTCCAGGCATCGCGCTGAGCCTGAGCCGGCTCCAATTGGCGCGCAAGCTGTTCTAATTCTTGGAGGCGGTCAATCATATACCCTCTTTTTTAGCGCTCAAACCTATGAAAAATCCTTCAAACTGCCGACATCCGCTTACCTTTGAGGCGGCTTGGCAATATATCCGGGAAGCAAGCGGAGCGGTAAAAGCACAATCCTGCTGCCTTTTTGTTTAGAAGATAAAGCAACTACAAGTTCATGATTGGAAAGGACTTAGAACGCGCCATCGCGCTATTGCAGCAAGAGGAAGTAGTGGCCATCCCCACCGAGACGGTCTATGGGCTGGCGGGCAATGCATTCAGCCCCAGAGCGGTTTCGACTATTTTTGCCGTCAAGGAGCGCCCTTCCTTTGACCCCCTGATTGTGCATACCAATGATTTCGAGCGGGCGGCAAGCTTCACGGCAGAAATACCCGCTCTGGCCTGGCGCCTCGCCCAGCACTTTATGCCGGGGCCGCTCACCCTGTTGTTGCCCAAAACAGAAAACATACCCGACATCGTCACGGCGGGCTTGCCACAAGTGGCGGTGCGCGTACCCAGCCACCCCCTGGCTCAAGCATTGCTGTCATTGCTGGATTTCCCCCTCGCAGCGCCGAGCGCCAACCCCTTTGGCTACATCAGCCCAACCACTGCCGAGCATGTGGAACAGCAGCTCGGCAGCCGCATCCCCTATATCCTGGATGGCGGGCCTTGCCAAGTAGGGCTGGAAAGCACCATCGTCGGGTTTGAAGACAGCCAAGCCGTCGTCTATCGCCAAGGCGGACTGGCATTAGAAGCACTGGAAAAAATAGCCGGGCCGCTCCTGGTGCGGCCTCATTCTACCTCTAACCCTCTGGCACCCGGCATGCTGAAAAGCCACTACGCCCCCCGCGCCCCATTAATATTGGGGCACTTGGAAGAACTCCGGGAGCGCTACCAGGGGAAAAACATCGGCATCATCGCTTTCCGGCAAGCCTTGCCCCAAATCCCCGCTGAACACCAACTCATCCTGTCGCCATCAGGCGACCAGGCAGAAGCTGCACGCAACCTCTTCGCGGGCATGCGCCTTCTGGATAGCCTGGGCCTCGACCTCATCCTCGCCGAACTGGTACCGGAAGAAGGGCTGGGCAGAGCGATCAATGATCGCCTAAGGCGGGCAGCAGCCAGCTGACAAAGAAAAAAAATGTATATTTCAGCCAAAGCAAAAAAGCGATATTCTGTTTTATTCACGAATGGAAAAATATGATTTTTCGTCAGGAGTTTGTCAAAATATCCTTCGCCTAAAAACCCCTCTAATCGGTGAAACTATTTCAGCTGCTTCATTGTTATAGGTGTGATTAAAAAATGGCATGGGCTTGTTTTTTTGATTAAGGAAAAAATCATCCCTGCTGTGCGCCTAGACATCCTAAGCGTAGTGATAACTTATCTGCAACTAACTACTCTAAATAAAGAAGACTGGATGCGTAGTAATTCATGTCTTTGAGAGGTAAGATGTTTTTATTGACTACCCTTTCCCCCTTTAGGCATTTTACCTCCCTGCGCAGTTACGTGTCCCTGTTTTTTCTCTAAAACGCGCAATCCCTATTTTCGACAACCTTCCCCCACAATTGAGCTCACTGCTTGTCGCAGGCCGAGATTAGAGAGGGTACGCCCGATTATTCGAGCGTATAAAACTAAAAAACTAAGCGAAATGGGGGGTCACAATGGCTGCGAAAACCACCTTTGCGAGCACGAAGCCCGGTGGTTTGCCGTTTGCACCAAATACAAACGGGAAAAACTTGTCCACAAGCGGTTGGAGGACCGAGGGATAGAATCCTATCTCCCACTCCAAAAATTCATCCGCCGTTCTACCCGCAAGATCCGCAAGGTAGAACTGCCCCTCATTAGCCGCTATATTTTCACTCGAATCGTCAAGAAAGAATACATTCCTGTACTGGATACACCAGATGTGGCGGGCTTTGTCCATTTCTCTAATAACCTGATTGCGATACCGGAGCAAGAAATCGCTCTGCTGAAACGCATTGTGGGAGAAGGTTTTGAGATAGAAGCTAGCCCGAGCTATTTCGTCCAAGGCGACGAAGTCGAGGTCATTGCTGGCAAGCTGACGGGGTTGAGAGGCGTCTTGCTAGAGAAGGAAAACAAACATCATTTCCTCGTCGAGCTACGCCATATTGGATATGCGCTGCACATCCAAATCGACCCCGAGCTATTGAGGAGAGTGGGGCATTGCGAACATCATGCCAGCCTTGCACCACCTACCGAATTTGAGAAGTGGGGCTTGACGCTGTAAGATGATTTCTGCGTCGGCTATCAGCCGACGCGGAAATATTTGGTGGTATACTTTGAGGAGGTCATTTCCTTTTGTTCCGATTAAGCCCTTGCGGCTTATCGGCGGCGAAGCCGTATCGAGTTTGGGATCAGCAGATCCAACACCCCAAAAAATAAGACGCGATGAAAAACTTCATCCTTATCGGAGCAGCAGGTTATATCGCCCCCCGCCACATGCGAGCCATCCGGGACACTGGCAACACCCTGGTAGCAGCGCTTGATAAAAACGATTCCGTGGGCGTGATAGACTCCTTTTTCCCAGATGCTACTTTCTTCACAGAGTTTGAGCGTTTTGACCGCCATCTGGAGAAACTCAAGCGCGAGGGCATCAAAATCGATTATACCAGTATATGTTCCCCCAATTATTTTCATGACGCACATATTCGCTTCGGCCTGCGGCATGGGGCAGATGTAATCTGTGAAAAGCCATTGGTGCTCAACCCCTGGAACCTGGATGCCTTGCACGCCATCGAACAAGAGACGGGAAAACACATCCATACCATCATGCAGTTGCGCCTATTGCCTTCACTGCTGACGCTAAAACAAAAAGTGGAAACGGCACCAAGGCACAAGCAGTTCGATGTCGAACTCACCTATATTACCTCGCGCGGCAAGTGGTACCATAGTAGTTGGAAAGGCAGCATGGAAAAGTCGGGTGGGATTGCCACCAATATCGGCATCCACTTTTACGACCTGCTCCAATGGGTATTTGGCCCGGCGTACTACAACGAAGTACACGTTCAGACCCACGACCGGGCTGCTGGTTTCATGGAAATGGAACGAGCCGTGGTACGATGGTTCCTGAGTATTAATTATGACACGCTACCTGCCGCAGTAAAAGCTGCTGGCCAACGCACCTACCGCTCTATCACCGTAGATGGAGAAGAAATCGAGTTTAGCGATGGTTTTACGGAACTGCATACCCGCAGCTATGAAGCGATACTGGAAGGCCGGGGCTTTGGCCTCAAAGATGCAGCTGAAGCCATCAAAATCGTATATGATATCCGCAATGCCCATCCGGTAGGGCTGAAAGGGAGATACCACCACCTGGCCGGGCTCCCGCTCAGCCACCACCCTTTTGAATGGGAGGAATTGGCGGAAGCACCGCTGTTTAACTGACCAAAAGAAGGCGGCTATTAGCTTGTACTCGTATAAACAGCGTAGAAGCCTAAAAAAATCAAACCCATGAAAAATATAAATTCCTCGATCTCCATTCTTTTACTAATGGCAGGCTTGCTATGGGCAGGGTGCGGCAGCGTGAAGTATAGCGAAATGCTGATGTTTGAGCACGTGGGCAATGAGATGGGCAGCCTTGATGAATCTCCAGCCCTGGTCATTCGGAGCAATGACATCCTTAGTATTGAGGTCAGTAGCCGCAACCCTGAAAACGTGCTTGCTTTCCGTCAAATCAGAGACAATATCGGCGCAGCGACTGCAATGGCACCCGGCATACCGGAAGGCTACCGGGTTGATGATTCCGGAAATATCTATTTGCCCTTTATCGGGCAGATGAAGGCTGCTTACAAGACGATCCCTCAATTGCGGGAAGAAGTCGTCAAGCGCCTGGTTGATTATATACCGGATGCTTCAGTACAGGTGCGCTTCATGAATTTCCGCGTGACCTTGATGGGGGAGATCATCCGCCCCAACACTTACATCATCCCCAATGAACGCCTCACGATACTGGAAGCAATTGGCATGGCAGGAGACTTCACGCCCTATGCCCGCAGGGATGCGGTGCTAGTCATCCGGGAGCGCAACGAGCAAAGAGAATTTGCACGGGTCAATGTACAGGACAAAGAACTCTTCCAATCGCCTTATTTTTACCTGAGCCCCAACGACATTGTGTATGTAGAACCTTTGAAGGCTAAGCAATATGCCACAACGGGTGACTTTATGCAGCGCTATGCTGTCTTGATCGTCCCCTTTATCAGTTTTGTAACATTTTGGTTAGGAGCGCAATTACTTAAATAAAGGAGCGCAAGCTTCAATCCACCTATCCAAAACAATCATACCTATCATGGAAGAAGGGCATCGCGACATTCGCTTATTTCTACACAAGGCCTGGCGGTATTGGTACATCTATGCGTTCAGCATTCTCATCGCGGGCTTGGGGGCTTATGCCTACCTGAAATATACCCCGCCTCAATATAAAGGAGGGGCCTTGCTGCTGGTGCAGGATGAAGAGAACGTGGGGCGGGTCACAGAAGAAACTATTTTCGCCGACCTGGGCATGGGCAAAGCTAAGGACAATCTCATCAACGAAATCATGATCCTGAGCTCAAACCCCTTGATGCGCGAAGTCGTCAGGAAACAAGAGCTGCAATACCGCTACATTCATATCAACGGCATCCTCAAGCGGGAGCTATACAAAAACTCCCCGGTACAAGTGCTGAACTGGGAGCCGGACGAGGTGCATTACGCCTTGTACGGCATCTTACGTGCCGATCGCCAAGGCGGCTACCTCCTGGAATTAGAAGATGCCGCTTTGGGGGAAAAAAACATGTTCTCCGGCGAATTTGGGGCTGCCCTGGAGCTGCCGATGGGCAAACTGACCATCGCACGCATCCAAGAACTGCCCTTGGAGCATGAAATCGGCATCCTGGTGCTGCCCGTCGACGCCATGGCCGGGGAGCTGATCAGCAACTTGGAGGTCAAACAGGCAGCAGATAAATCCAGCATGATCAGCCTGGTGTTGAAAGATGTGGTACCCGGGCGTATCCAAGACGTGCTGGAGACTTTAATTACCGTTTATAACCAAAAATCAGTCGCTGAGAAGAACCATGTATTTGAAAACACCATCGACCTGATCAACGAGCGGATAGACCTAATCGTGGAAGAGCTGACGGCGGCTGAACAAGACGTGGAGTCATATAAGCAACGCTTCAGCATGACCGAGCTTAGTGCCGAAGGGACGCTGCTGATGAATGAACTGAGCAGTTACAACCGCGAGATATCGGGTACGGATGTCCAGTTGGAGATACTCAACTCCATCGAGAGTTTCCTGGAGAAAAACCGCAACAATTTCGAGTTCGTGCCCACCAACCTAAGCATCACCAACCTGACGCTGTCCAACCAGTTGGAGAGCTTCAACCGCTTGCTAGCAGAAAGAGATCAGATGCGGAGCGACCTGGGGCCTTCACACCCCGACATGGTCGTGACCGAAAAGCAGCTCCGCAACCTGCGGCAGACTATCATCGAGAACATCAACTCCATCAAGCGAGACCTGGTCATCTCCCGCAACGCCAGCCAATCGGTGCGCAGCGGCCTGCAAGGCCGACTGCAAAGCCTGCCCCGGCGCGAGCGCGAGCTCATTGAGATCGAGCGCCGCAAGGGGGTCAAGGAAAACCTGTACTTGTATCTGCTGCAAAAAAGAGAAGAAGCCGCCATCTCACTGGCGGTGACCTCGGCGAAGGGCAAAATCGTAGAACCGCCCGAGGCGCCGGGAGGGTCAGTAAGCCCGGTTTCCAATCAAATCTGGCTCATCGCCGCATTTCTGGGGCTGGCTTTACCCACGGGCTTGGTTTACATGATCTACTTTATGAACAATAAGATACTGGTGGAAGATGACATCCAGAGCGTCACGGCGGTGCCCATGGCCGGCATGATCGCCCAGAGCCGCCGCAAGAGCCGCCTGGTCGTTAAAGAAGACAGCCGTTCAGTCTCCTCGGAGATGTTCCGGATGCTACGCGCCAACCTGGCTTATATCGGCTCGGGGCATGACATGAAGTCCCTCTTGGTCACCTCCGGCATTTCGGGGGAGGGCAAATCTTTCATCGCCCTGAACCTGGGGGTCATCCAGGCGCTGGCTGGCAAAAAAACCATCATCTTGGAGCTCGACCTGCGTAAGCCTAAGCAAGAAGTCTATTCCGATGCGGAAATAAGTGATATGGGCGTGGTCAATTATCTGGTAGATGCCTCCATCATTGCCGAAGACATCATCGTCAATAGCGGTGTCCACCCCAACCTGGACATCATCCGCTGCGGGCCGAAGCCGCCCAACCCCAGCGAACTCATCCTGCTGGATCGCCTGCGCGAATTGGTCAACGTGCTGCGGGCCCGCTATGACTTTATCATCTTGGATGCCCCGCCGGTAGGCCTGGTCGCTGACGCTTTGCAAATGCAAGACCTGGCCGATGCCACCATGTTCGTGCTGCGCGCTGGCTATAGCCGCCGCCCCGAAGTGGGCCTGATCAACGAAATCGCCGAGAAAGGCAAATTGCCACGCCCCTTTATCGTGCTCAATGGCGTAAAAATAGGCAACAGCTACAGCGGCTATGGCTTCAGTTATGGCTATGGCTATGGTTATGGCTACGGCTATACGTCCAAGCAGGAGAAGCAGTATTTCGAGAAGGAATAAGCCGCGTTGCGGCCATCGCATGGCAAAATCGCTGCAAGACCAGTCCATATCCGCGTTTTTCTGGGTCATCTTAGACCGGGCAGGAGGGAGTGTGATGAATTTCATCATGACGGTCATCTTGGCCCGCCTGCTGTCCCCGGCCGATTTTGGGCTGGTCGCGATGGTGATGATTTTCTTCGAAATCTCGTCTGGCTTTGTAGATAGCGGTTTTTACGTTTCGCTCATCCGGGAGCCAGAGATATCCGAAGAAGACAAATCGACCACCTTTATTTTCAATTTCTTCAGCGCTCTGACTTTATATACAGCGCTTTTTTTTGCCGCGCCGGCTATTGCCCGGTTCTTCGATCAGCCGATTCTGGTGTGGATTGTCCGGGTCATGGGGCTCAACCTCATCATTGGTTCATTCGACATCATCCAGCGCGCTCAGCTGACCCGGGCCATCGACTTTAAGACCCAAACTAAAGTGCGTTTTTTAGCCGTCGGGATTGCCGGGGCGGTAGCGGTGGTGATGGCTTACCAGGGTTTCGGCGCCTGGAGCCTGGTTGCTAAATTCGGCATCATGGCGCTGGTCAATACCGGGGCGCTGTGGGTGGTGAATCCCTGGCGGCCAACCATGATGTTCAGCCGCGCCTCTTTCCGGCGCTTGTTCGGGTTCGGTTATAAGATTTTATTGGGGGGCTTGATCGACCGGTTTTACCAGCAAGCCTACAAAGGCGTGATCGGCAAATTTTTCTCGGCTGCAACGCTGGGCTTTTACAGCCAGGCCAGCTATTTTTCCAACCTCATCATCCACAACCTCTTTTGGGCTCTGGCCAAGATCACTTATCCAGTTTTAGCCAAGCTTCAGGATGAAAAGGAGAAGCTCAAGAGGAATTATCGAAAAATCATCAAACTCAGCTCCTTTGTCATCTTGCCGGCTATGGTGCTGCTGACCGTTTTAGCGCAGCCCGTAGTAGTTTGGTTTGTCGGTGAAAAATGGCTGCCGTCCGTGCCCTTTTTAAAATTGCTATGCATCGCAGGCATGACCTACCACTTCAATGCGATCAATCTCAACATGCTATTGGTACTAGGCCGTGCCGACATCGGCCTCAAGCTGGAAATCATCAAAAAAATCTTCGTAACAATAGCCATCATCATCGGTATCCAGTACGGCATCTACGGCCTGGTCATCGGGCAAGTAATTTCGGCCTATATCGAGCTGTTTATCAACTCTTACTATTCCAACAAGTTCCTGGGCTACGCCTTTTTGCATCAGATAAAAGACGTCAGTGACAGCTTGAGGTACAGCCTGGCAGCAGGTGGGTTCGCCTTCGTGATCAGCACCTTCCTCGATCTTCCCCTGCTCCTTACGCTCTTAATTGGCGGGATCGGAGGGGGCGCCTTTTACCTCGCATTGCATTTCGCATTCCACAGCGACGAGATGAAACTCATCCAGCACACCATCGTGCCGAGCGCCATCCGCTTGTTGGGCAGAAAAGGATCTGCCCCATCAGCTTAGAAACTTGCAACTCTATAAAACCAACCACTCATGTCAAAAGTAGCAATGATCACCGGCATCACGGGCCAAGACGGTTCGTACCTGGCCAGCTTCCTGCTGCGCAAAGGCTACACCGTGTGGGGCATGAAGCGGCGAAGCTCTTCCTTCAACACGGCCCGCATCGATGCCCTTTTCGCCAAAGACCGGGCCGAGGAGGTCCCTCATTTTTATTACTTCTACGGCGATTTGGCCGACGCGGGCAACGTCATCCGGCACGTGCAGGAAGTACAGCCCGACGAGATCTACAACCTGGGTGCCATGTCGCACGTCAAAATCAGCTTCGACGAGCCTGAATATACCGGCGACGTGGATGGGTTGGGCACCCTACGATTGCTGGAGGCCATCCGCATCTGTGGCCTGGAGCAGAAGACCCGGTTCTACCAGGCTTCTACTTCCGAATTATTTGGTAACGCCACGGACGTGCCGCAAAGCGAGACGACGCCCTTCCGCCCGCGCAGCCCTTATGCTGCAGCCAAGCTCTACGCCTACTGGACGGTCGTCAATTACCGGGAGGCTTACGGCCTGTATGCTTGCAATGGCATTCTGTTCAACCACGAATCACCCATGCGGGGCGAGACTTTCGTGACCCGCAAGATCACCCGGGCGGTGGCCAACATCGCGCTAGGCTTCCAGGACCTGCTGTCTTTGGGCAACCTGGACGCTCAACGCGACTGGGGGCACGCCCGCGACTACGTGGAAGCCATGTACCTCATGCTGCAACAGCCGACACCCGATGATTATGTCATCGCCTCAGGCCGCACGACCTCGGTGCGGGAATTCGCCCGCCGCGCTTTCGAGGAGGTCGGCATCGAGCTGGCCTTCGAAGGGCGGGGCGTGGCGGAAAAGGGCTTCATCGCCAACATCGACCGCCATCGCTATGAGCAACTCATCGGCCATGCGCCCTGGCACCTCAGCCCGAGGCAGCTCGTCCTGCAGGTCGATCCTTTCTACTTCCGCCCGACCGAGGTGGACCTCTTGGTCGGCAACCCTGCCAAAGCAAAAGCCAGCCTGGGCTGGCAAGCCCGCTGTACCTTGGAAGAATTGGTAGCGGAAATGGTCGCCCACGACGTGGAAATCGCCCGCCGGGACGAGCACCTCAAGAATGGAGGATTTGAAATCATTGAAAACCTGGAAGAAGCCATCCGATGAAAAAAATCGTAGTGACCGGCGCCACCGGTTTTTTAGGCAAAAGAGTCATGCGCAAGCTCTTAGCACGAGGCGATAAGCCCGTGCCGACTTCCCTCAGCTTGGGGGTCGATTTGCGCGATTACCGCCAAGCCCAGGCTTTTTTCCAACGGGAAAAACCCGAGATTGTGCTCAACTGCGCCGCCTTCGTGGGCGGCATCCAATTCGGCTATAAATACCCGGCCGACCTTTTCGAGAACAACCTGCTGATGAATGTCAACCTCCTGCGCGCTGCCCGCGAGGCCGGCCTGGGGCGCATCGTCAACCCCGTCTCCAATTGCGTTTATCCGGCCAAGGCCACCTTGTTTCGGGAAACCGAAATCTGGGATGGCCCCATGCATGAATCGGTGATGGTGTATGGCTTTGTACGCAAGGCATTCTGGATGGGGGCTTGGGCCAACCATCGGCAGTACGGCCTGGATGTCATTAATATCGTGCTTTCCAACATGTATGGACCAGAAGACCACTTCGAGGAAGAGCGCTCTCATGCCCTGGGCGCGCTCGTCATGAAGTTTGTAGAAGCTAAACGCCGAGAGGCGCCCGCCGTCGTGGTCTGGGGCACCGGCCAGCCCGTGCGCGAATGGCTGCACGTGGACGACGGGGCCGAGGCTCTGATCCGCAGTATGAACCTGCCGCCGACTACCGATTTTATCAATATCGGCACCGCCAGCGGCATCTCCATCCGCGCCTTAGCTGAGCTGATCGCGGAAGCGACCGGCTATACAGGCGCCATCCAGTTCGATGCCAGCAAGCCCGACGGGGCGCCATACAAAACGGTAGATGGCAGCCGGGGCGAAGCGCTATTGGGCTGGAAGCCCGTCATCTCTTTGCGCGAAGGCATTGAGCAAACCGTGCGCTGGTACGAGCAAAATCATCCACTTTCAAATAAGAAGCCATGCCAATCTCATTCAATAGCCTGACCAGTGGGGCCGGGGTACCTGTCCGAGCATCGGCAGTGCCCATTCATGAGCCCTCTATCGATGAAACGGACGTGCACGCGGTCAGCGAGGCCCTGCGCTCTACCTTTGTTAGCGGCGATGGCCCGGCCTGCCGCGAATTTGAGCGGAGGCTGACGCAGTACCTTGGGGTCAGGCACGTGTTGTTTGTCAATTCCTGCACCACGGCGCTCGACCTGGCCTTCATGGTCAAAGATTTCCCCGCGGGTAGCGAGGTGATCGTGCCTGATTTCACCTACACCAGCACGGCGCTAGGGCCGATTTTAAACAACCTCACTGTCGTATTAGCCGATGTGCGGCCCGATAACGGCAATCTGGATGTGGAGAAACTCGAAAGCTACATCACCCCCCGCACGGTCGCCATTTGCCCCGTCGATTATGCCGGCAACCCCGCCGACATGGACGAGGTGAATGCCATCGCCAGGAAATACGGGCTGTACGTGGTGCAGGATTGCGCTCAATCCATCGGCTCGAAATACCAAGGGCGTTACACTGGGGGGCTGGCGCAAGTGAGCGCGTTTTCCTTTCACGGCACCAAAAACATGACGACCGGAGAGGGCGGCGCTCTGGCCACCAATGATGATGCCCTTGCCGAGCGGATCCGCATCATGCGGGAAAAGGGTACGGACAAGTACGCTTTCCTCACGGAGCACCGCAGCAGGGGTTTTTACGAATACGTGGACAAAGGCAGCAGCTTTGTACAGTCGAATCTCAACGGCGCGCTGGGCTTGAGCCAACTGTCACGCCTGGAAGCCATGAATGCCCGGCGGCGGGAAATCGCCCAGTACTATCTCGCTGCGCTTTCCGGCATCGAGGGGCTAGGCTTCCTGAAGGTCACGGAAGGTGCCGAGACGAACTGGCACCTCTTCGGCATCCTGGTGCCGCCAGAAAGCCGCTATGAGATCATGGATGCCCTGCGGGACAGAGGGGTGATGGCCAATGTGCACTACACGCCTTTGCACCGCAATAAGTACTACCGCCACCTGGGATGTGATGCCGATTTCCCCGGAGCGATGGCTTTTTACCGGCGCTTGCTGCGGCTGCCGATCTACCCCTCCTTGCGCCGGGAAGACAGCGAGTATGTCGTCGAGAGCCTCATCGAGGTGATGGGCGCGCTGAGGGGGAAAAGGCAGGCTGCCACGCCATCATTTCAAGTTTGAGCAGATAAGGCTGCGTTGGCTTGACAACAATAGTTGGAACAGAAACATATACCGATGAAAAAAGAGGCGATATTAATTTTTGGCGGCGGCATCAACCAGCTCACGCTGATCGAAGCGGCCAAGAAATTAGGGCTTACGGCGGTGGTCATCGATCCCAGCGAAGATGCAGCGGGCAAGGCGTTGGCAGATGTCTTTTACCGCGTTGACGGCAACGACTACGAAACGACCAAGGCCATCGCGCTGCGCCACCAGGTCAAGGGGATTGTCACGGCCCAGATGGAAAACCCACTGCGCTTGATGGCCCGCCTGGCGGAAGAGCTCGGATATATCTTCCACTCACGGGAAGTAGCAGAGCGGAGCCTGGACAAATGGCTGATGAAATCTGCCTTTGTCGCGCATCAGGTGCCCTGCGCCCAGGGCATCTTGTGGGCAGAGGGCGAAGCGCTGCCGACGGCTGAAATCCAACAGCTGGGCTTTCCGCTCATCCTGAAGCCACGGGATGCTTCCTCCAGCAAAGGCGTGGTGAGGATCGAGCGCCTGGCAGATTTGGAGCGCTATGCGCCACAGGCCCGGCAGTACTCGAAGGAGCGCAAAGTCATCCTCGAAGAGTTTATGGAAGGCCCGGAGTACAGCGTCGAGAGCATCACCTTTCAAGGCGTCACCACCGTCATCCAAATCACCGAGAAGTTTGTCACGCCTTTCCCATATACGGTCGAGACGGGGCACTTGCAGCCTGCGCCGGTCAGCCAGAAGCTCTGGGCGGCCATCGAACGCATCGTGACCCGAGCGATCAAGGCGCTGGGCATCGACAATTCTGCCTCTTGCGCTGAGGTCAAATTGACCCCGCAGGGAGAAAAAATGGTCGAGATCGGTGCCAGGCTGGGCGGGGATTACGTCTCCTCGCATCTGGTGCGCACTTCTTGCGGGGTGGACATGGACCGGGCCGCTATTCAAGTGGCCTTGGGGCGAAAGCCTGAACTAGCCAAGCGCCCCCCCCAGTGCGCCTGTATCCGCTATCTGCAATTGCCGCCGGGAAAGACCGTTTTCCACATCGGCGACTGGAAAGCGCTTCTGGAGCGGCCGGAGGTGGTCTTTGCCCATCTCAACATCAAAGCCGGCGACCGCATCCCGGCGCTTACCGAGAGCCGGGACCGCCCCGGCTTCGTGATCGTAAAGGCTCCCGCCAGGGACGAAGCCCTGAGGCGGGCCGAAGCCTGCCTGGACTTGATGGCGAGCTGCGTGGCTTGTGAAGCGCCAGAGGAGGCCGCCCTGTTTGAAAGTTGAATATGCTTTATCTCATTAGCAGAGCACATCATGAATAAAGTCCTGTTTTTCGTGCCCAAGCGGTACAGCCTGTTTCAAATTTTCCGGGAGGTGTTTGTGAGCCGGGGGTGCGAAATACGCGAGGTCGATCACTTCGACATCATCAGCATCGGGATGCGGAAGCTGAATGCACAGATGTTCCGTTTGCCGAACCGATTAAGATTGAGATGGGGGGAGTATTACTATCGAAAAATCAATGCCTATTACCTGGATGAATACGAGCGGTTCAGGCCAGATCTGGTGTTTGTATACAACAGCGAAATGATTTTGCCGGAAACGCTGGCCCGCTTCCGCAAAGAATCGAAAGTAGCTTTTTACATGGGCGATCACCCTTTTTATACCCCCACCAACCGCTACTACCTTTCCTTGCTGTTCAGTGCGGATGCTCTCTTCGTGCCGGATACCTTCTGGATGGCGCAACTGGCGAAAATGGGGGCTGTGAACATGCACTATCTGGCCCCCTGCCTACCTACAGAGGTCTATCATCCCGTAACCTTGTCGGAAAGCGAGCGGGCCGCGTATCAGGCCGAAGTGCTGTATGTCGGCATGAATTATGTCGATAGCTGGGGCTATAAAAAAGCCAAGTTCATGGACAACTTCTGCAGTTTTGACCTGCAGATCCATGGCAATAAGCATTGGAGGAAATGGTTTGATTTCTTCCCCCGCCTGGCAGAGCATTTCCAGGAGCAAGGAAGCCTCTACCCCATTGAGGAAATGAATAAGCGGTACAACGCGGCCAAAATCGTCCCCGTCGATGGCAATCCGGGCTTGCTGCACGGTGTCCATCTGCGGATGTACGAAGCGCTCGCTGCGGGTGCCCTCCCATTGTTGGAATGGCAAGAAGACCTGCCACTTCTCTTTGGTGCTGATATCGAGCTGCCCGCGGTGAAAGACTATGGAGAAATACCCGAAATGGCATCGTACTACCTGCGCCACGAAGCGGAGCGGAAAGCCCTGGTGGAGCGGATGAAGGATGCGTTGCAAGCCCGGTTTTCGAGCGAACGGATAGCCGACATCATTTTTGAAGCGCTGCGCGACCAGCCTCGGGTCCGCGAGCAAATGCTAATACCAGGAAGCAATAGGGCGCAGCAAAGCCCTGTATGACCCCAAAATTGGATTATTTTTTCAAGCAGGAGCATTGTCGCCCGCTTCCTGGTTTCGATAATCAAGCAGAAAATCTCGATGAAAAAGCTGTTTTTCAAAGTGGTCAATAAGCTGAGGTGGATACTCGACCAGTGGCGGTGGAAATTCCAGTTTCGGTATTCTGCGCCCGATGCGGTGCAGCCTCCTTTGGGGGTCAGCATCGGCATCGCCACCTTTATGGACAGGTATGAAAGCTGCTTGGTGCCGCTGGTGCAGAAATTGACCTTCTTATTCCCCGCTGCGGAAATCATCGTCGTCGCCAACGGGCACGTCAAGCAAATGGAACAGCGCGCGTATCTTTCAAAAATCGCTGCCTTTTGCCGTTTGTATCCCAACGTGAGATTAATCGCTCACCAGCAGCCCCGAGGTTTAAGCGCGATTTGGAATGAGACCATCCTCAGCTCGAAAAACGAGCAGGTGCTCTTGTTGAACGACGATGTGGATGTGAAGACGAATTTCGGGCGGTTTTTGCGCCAAGCGGCGCGCCGGAGGCAGCAGTTGGTGCTGCTGAATTCATCGTGGAGCCACTTTTTGATTTGCAAGCCGCTATTCGAAGCAGTCGGCCCATTCGACGAAGGGCTGAAGGAGATTGGCGGCGAAGATGACGACTATGCGGCTCGCTTGGCGATGCAAGGCATCGCAATCTATCATCTGCCGACTCATTCCATCACCAGCAAACTCAAAATGCATCAAAAGAAGCTGGCGGTAAATAGCTATGGCAGAAACATGCACGAGGAAGCCGATGGCTACAGCACCTACAACGCAGATTACCTAGAGGGTAAATGGATGATGAGCGATAAGCCGTTCGAAGGGGCGGTATATGTGCCCAAGCGAGCCGTCAAATACTGGAAGCTGAGAAACGCATCATGAACGACGACCGAAACTACAATAAATCGCTTTTCCGTTTTATGGCGCTCGCCATAGCCGCCGTCGGGATGACCTATTTCGCGCCAGAAGTTTTCACGATTTTGTTTTTCATCAGCACCCTGGTCTGGTATTTCCGCTCGGACGACGAGCCGCTGTGGTTTGCTTTTTACCTGATTTTGATCGATGGGTTCTTCGGCTTCTTCGGCTTTTACGAAACGACCTTGGCGATTGTCCCGGGTTTGCCGGCCATCGAAGTGACCCAGCTCTACATCTTGTTGGCCGTCTTCAAGGCCAGCAGGGTACAAGACGCGCCGAAAGTATTTTATCAGTTGCCGCTGGCCATGGTGTTCATTTACTTGGGGTTCCTGATCGTGCAAGGCTTCGTGCTGGGTATGGAACCCGAGATGAACGTCAGGTTCAGAGTTTTAAAAATGGTTATGCCGTTCCTGCTTTTTTGGGCGCTCCCCAGGCTGTTGCACGGCGAAGAAGATTATGCGCAGTGTTTTCGATACTTGTTCTTAGTGGCGATTGCCGCATTTGCCGCGCAGGTGTTTACCCTGGTCATGTTTCAGACCCCACCGATGTTCTTGGGCCTGGAAGACCTGAGCGGGATGTTCGACGCCGACAGCTCGCGCGATGAGACCTACCGCGGCGCTTTCAATGAAGGCATCATCCTGATTACCTTGTTTGGCGCGGCTTATTTCCTCGTGAGGCGGTCGGGGCAGTTTAAGCCGGGTTATTTGTACCTGATTTTGGTTTGCAACTACCTCAGTATCTTCCTTTCCGCTACGCGAGGCTGGATATTGGGTTTTTCGCTGTTTCTGGGGCTGTTCTTTTTAATCGAGCTGAGGCACGATTTCCAGCGGATTTTTAAGCTTATGGCGGTATCCGCTGTGCTCGTCGCCATCACCATTTCCGTGCCCGCCATCCAGGCTCAGGTACAGAAGACGATCGCGCGGCTCCAGACCCTGGAAGCTTTGAAATCAGGGGATTCTACCGCCGGGGGCACGCTTATCCGGCTCACCAGCCGCAGCCCCAGGATTATGAAAAAGTGGGCAGAATCTCCGCTCACGGGCTGGGGGTTTTCAGACACCTTCTTCGACTATCGGGATTCGCACGTAGGCAACCAGAACTTGCTGATGCACGCCGGGCTGATCGGCTACGTGGTGCTGGGGGGCTTCCTGTTTTATTTTTGCGCGAAGCTCGCGGGCTTGAGCATGAGTTTACCGCCCCGGCACCCTAAAAAAGAAGCTTTGCTCCTCTTTAGCTTATTTTTCCTGGGGTGGTTCTTGATCCACTCCACCACCGCGCAGCTTTTCGGCTACCATCTCAATCCCGGCGAAGGCATGATCCAGGCTTTGTTTTTCAGCATGGGCGCTGCGCTCTATCAAGCCGTAGCGCGGGAAAAACAGCACCCCTCCTGGAATAGACATAATCTTGTAAAAAAACGCCCCTGCGCCCCCGCCCAAGCAGGAGGCCCCGTAGCGCAGCCATAAGACCTTTTAATCTTTGCGATGTCATGATCCACTTTGTGCATATCAGTTCAGGCCCGGGGGGGATTGAGGTATTGCTGCCTGGCATTGTATCCGAGATAGGAGCGCAGGCTTTCCGGGCCTTTGTGCTGCGCCCGCCTGCACCCGGGATAGCCAATGTTTACGAAGGTACGGGCGTGCCAGTCTGTTATGGCAGCAAGCGAAACCTGCCCGCCTTTTGGGCGCTGTGGCGCTACGCCCGCCGCTACCGCCACGACATCTTCCAGGTTTTCAATATCGGACCTTTAAACCTGCTGATGTTGCGCTTGGCGGGGGTGAAAAAGATTATCTATTCGATACACGGCACGATATACTGGAAGAAGCGCAGCCAGAAATGGGTGCGGAAAATCTTCTGGCGCCTGGCAAAAACCCCGGGCATGATTTTCACCGCCAACTCCCAGTACAGCAAAGCCGTATTCATCCAAAAAGTATTGCCGGAAGCGGAGCCCTATTTGCTCTACAACCCCATCGATGCGAGCCGCTTCTGCCCCTCAGGTGCCCCAGCGCCAGAGGCAGGAAAAGGGCTGCACATCATCTACGCCGGGCGGCTCGCTCGCGGTAAAAACCTCTTCCGGTGGCTGGACGTAGCCGCTGCCATCGCCCAAAAAGTACCCGGCTGCCGTTTCACGCTCTATGGCGAGGGCCCGCTCCGGCCCGAATTGGAATCATACGCAGGTCAGTTGGAAAAAGGGGATGCCATCTCCTTCGCCGGCCATTGGCAAGATCTACCCGCCGCTTACCAGTCGGCTGATTTGTTGTTGTTCCTCTCGGAATTTGAATCATTCGGAAATGTCGTGGTGGAAAGCATCCTCTGCGGCACGCCGGTGATCGCTTCCAGTATCCCTAGCATGAAAGAGATTTTTGCCGACTATCCCGAATTCTTGATCGAGCTAGAAGGTGATTTGGGAAAAAACGTCCTGGCAAAAATAGCCGAACTGCCCAAGTTGAAAGCAGCGGCGCTGCAAGCGCGGCAAGCCTTTGCAGCCAGGTTCGGCAAAGCCAATCACATCGCTTCCTTAACGGCTATTTATCAAAAAGCCCTCAAAACGCCCAGATGAGCAAGCGGCCTGACACCATCCCGATCGTTTACTACCACTCGGTGGGGCCCCGGCACCCCAACTGGAGGCGGAACCACCTCACCCTGGAACTGCCGTATTTTGAAGATCAGCTCCGCTATTTCCAGCGCCACTTCGACCTCATCACCCTGCGTGAATGGGAAGAGATTGTTTTGGGCGAAAGGGCTTGCCCCAGGGCGCCGCTGGCCATCACCTTTGACGATGGGTATTTGGACAATTGGATCTGGGCTTTCCCTTTGTTGAAAAAATACGGCTTGCCTGCCACCATTTTCGTCAATCCGGAATTTGTGGATGAGCGGCAGGGGGTACGGCCAAATTTAGAGGACGCCTGGTCGGGCGTGGCCGATGAGGACACCCTGGCCCAAGGGGGATATTTGTCTTGGGAAGAAATGCGCCGCATGGAGCAATCTGGCTGGATCGACATCCAGTCGCACACCATGACGCATACCAAATACTTCGTTTCGGCGCAGTTGACTGGTTTCCATACGCCCGATTCTGACAGCCTCTATCCCATCGGCAATCGCTATCCGGAGCGGAAGCCTTACCACATCGGTGACCCTTCCTTTCAGGAGCTCCTCCCGTTCGGCTATCCGTTTTTTGAGGAGCGATCCGCTATCCTGGCGCGCCGAGTGGAGATAGCTGCGGAATTCATTCAAGAGTGCGTCGATTTTTTCCGGGGCTGGGATTTCCGCCGCGAGCCAGCCGCCGCTCTGCAGGCTGTCCAGCCTCTCTATCAAGCGCGGCTGCGGGAGGATAAAATCATTGCCAGCATCGAAACCGAAACGGACTATTGGGCGCGGGTAAGCTATGAAATCGTCGGCTCAAAGAACGCGATCGAAGCGAAACTGGGCAAGACGGTGCGCTATCTCTGCTGGCCCCATGGCGACTGCAACGAGGAAGTGCACGAGCTGGCTCTCCAAGCGGGCTATACAGCTACGACTTCGGGGCACAGCTTGGCGGCAGCGCCCAGCCCGGCATGCCTGCCTTATCGGATTGGCATGGGCGCGTTCAGAGATAGCCGCTGGCTCAGCCTGCTGCGGGCGGCCTTCAAAATCAAATGCCGGCAAAGGCGATTCCCTTATTTCCAGTTGCACCGGATGTATGGTAAGGTAAGAGCCGCTTTGTAACGCAGCGCGCTAATCTTTGATACTATGCAAGCAGTCATTACCTACGGGATGCCCAAGCCTGGCTTCTGGGAAGCTTATCAGGAGCTGTGGCGGGAAAGCCTTTACCATCCGGCCTTTCAGGCGCCGCACTACCTCAAAGCGCTGGCCGAGGCCAATGAGGGCAAGGTCATCACCTACCAGTCTTCTCAGGATGGGCAACTGGTTGGTGCTGCGCTGTTCAAGCAAGAGGGCAAGCGTTGCCGTTTCCTGAGCGACCTACTGTCGGGGCAGAACTTCTTTGTGCTGCGCCAAGGCCTGGGCGAAGCATCGATTAAAGCTTTTTTAGCGCTCCTGCTTCAGTCGGCCAAGCGCGAAAAATGGGCCATGGTGCTGAATATGCAGCCCGCCTGGGCCAGCTACATGCCCGCATTCCGGGAAGCGTGCCGACACAGCGGCCTGTTTTGGGCCACTGTGCCCTTTGCCGCCTGCCCGGTACTGGAGATGGAAGACGGGGCTGCCGTGGCACAGCACCTCGGCCGGTCCGCACATTTGCGCAAAAAGATGAATCAATTATTACGGCGGCACGAGGTCACTTTCGAGGTCTTGAGCGGAGACGAAGACCTGGATGCGTGGCTGGAAAGCTACTTCCGTTGGCACGTCTTTCGCTGGAAAGACAGCCCGACGCCATCCAACTATTCCAACCCTCAGGCCCGGGCGCTTTTTGCCGCTTGCCTGCGCGGCTGGATCGAAGACGGCCTGGCTGTGCGCTTCGCCTTGCGCACATCCAAGGGCGAAAGGATTACCCTGTGTATCGGCCTACGGCAGGAAAATACGCTGGTGGATTATTACGAGGTCTACAATCACGAATATGCCCGTTACACCCCTTCGAAGGGCATCCTCCTCTTTATCGGCGAGTGGATGAAAACGCAAGGTCTGAATACCCTCGATATGGGCTATGGGGATTACCAATACAAGTACGAGTTTACCAACAAAGACTTGCAGCTCCACCGCTTCTACTTGTCCAGTTATTTCAACCTGCCTCTGGTCTTCAAAGCAAAAGTGGAAAAGGCCTATCGGGAGCGCCCTCGCCTAATGGCTTTTTACCGCAAGATCAAACACTTCATCAAGCGCGATGTGTAAAAATATGCTGTTGACAAACGCTACGGCCATCGAGGCTAACATCCGCTACGGCCTGCCTGCTCCCGGTTTTTGGGAAGCGTATGCCGAGCTCTGGCGCGAAAGCCAGTATCGGCCAGCCTTCCAGGCACCGAGCTATTTGCGTTTCCTGGCCGAAAGCATGCCAGACAAAGTAGCCGTTTTTTCCTTTGTCAGCCAAGGGCAACTGAAAGGCGCGGCATTTTTCCGATACCAAGAGGGGGCTTACCGGTTTTTGAGTGGGATCAAGGCCGACCATAATTTCTTTGTGCTGCACGAGGGCTGCTCGGCCGCAGAGCAAGATGCCTTCTTTGAGCGCTTATTGCAGGAAGCGGCGCGAGAAAGGTGGACGATGACCCTGGACAAGCAGCCATTGTGGGCCCGCTACATGAGCAGTTTCCAGCGGGCAGGGCAGGAGAGCGGCTTGTTTTGGGAATCATTCCCCAAAGGCGTTTGCCCTATGGTGGAAGAGGAAAACAGCAGTAGCCTGGTCGGCCATTTCAACAAGCGGCGGATCCGCTATCAACTGAACCGCTTACAGAAACAACATGGTGCCGTCTGCGAGGTGCTCCGGGATGATGAAGCGCTAGATGAGTGGGCCGAGCAGTTCTGCACCGCCTACTCCAAACGATGGAAAAGCGTACCCTACATGAAAAAGCTGGAGACCCCGGAGGAAAAAGATTTTTTGAAAGCTTGCCTGCGCGCCTGGGCAAAGGACGGCATATTAGTGCGCATGTCGATCCGCATCGGCACCGAACGGGTGAGCTTCATTATCGGGCTAATCCAAAAAGAGGCTTTTGTGGGGCATGCCCAAGCCTTTGATCCTGCTTTCCAAAAATATAGCCCAGTCAACATCCTGCACCTTTTCGCAGCCCACTGGATGAGCGAGCAAGGGCTGAAAGTATTAGACTTTGGCCATGGCGATCATAAGTATAAATACAAGTATTGCAATCAGAAACGCCTTTTGGGGCAAGTAAGCATTGCACAAAAGGAAAAAGTCTTTTTCGCCTGGAGGGTCAAGGCGGAAAAATTGTTGCGGGCAAACCCCATGATCATGCTTTTTTATCACCGTCACATCAAGCCTATCCTCAACGGCGGCTTATTCGGATGATGCGCAAGTTATTGTTCACATTGCTATACTACAGCGGGATCCCCTTCCTTTTCCGCCATTTCTGGCAAAGGGATAAGGCAACGATTATCGTATTCCACAAACCGCGCCCGGAAGTAGTTGCCCGGAACATCGGGCGGCTGAAACGCCGGTATAATATCATCAGCCTGGCCGATTATCTGAAAGCCTGCCGCGATGAATCTCGCCCGCTTCCACCCTATACCCTAATCCTGACCTTTGACGATGGGTACGGCTCGAATTACGGGCTGCATGACGTGCTCCACCGCCTGAAGGTGCCGGCTACTATTTTTCTCTGTGCCGGCATCGTCAACACCAATCGGCGCTTCTGGTTTAGCCTCGACGCTTTGCCCGTAGAGAAAGAAAGCCTGAAACAGCTTTCTAACCAAGAGCGCCTGGTCATCTTGGCCCAAGCAGGCTATACGCCAGAACAGGAATTTAGCGCCCCCGAAGCCTTGAACCGGGATCAAATCCTGAACATGAAGGATGCGGTCGATTTCCAATCCCATACCCTTTCCCACCCCAGTTTGCCCCATTGCGAAATCGACGAAGCCAGAAAAGAAATTGCCTTGTCCAAGGAAGTCTTGGAAAAAGAATACGGATTGTCCATTTATGCGTTGGCTTACCCCAACGGGGATTATACCGCCCGGGAGATCGATCTGTGTCAGGAGGCGGGTTATCAATGCGCCCTGACGCTGAAGCCAGGCTACAATGACCGACGCACCAACCCCTACGAGCTGAGGCGATTCTGCATTCGCGACGAGGCCAGTTGGACGGAGCTGATGGTAAAAGCGAGCGGCCTGTGGGGGGTGCTGAAAGGGCTGCGGAAGGGTTCCCTCTCGCCTTGGCAATTGGCTAAAAACCACTGAAAATGACCTTTTTACTACGAGTGCCTAAACATGCCGAGGGCGGATACATCGAAGTATCCGAAGCCAGCGACTGGCAAGCAGGGCGGCCTAAAACCACCATTTTTATTCGCGAAAGCGAAGGCGGCAACCAAATCCAACGCACACAAGCCGGGGCTTGGTCCTACTTCGCCATCGGGGATTTTATCGCCCCCGCAGCGGGCTATCATAGCTTGCCTGATTTTTGCCAGGATTTTTCCCCGCAGAAAATAGCGTCGGCTAGTGGCAATTTTTATCTCATCGCTATCAGTCAGGACGAGGGTACGGTCAGGGTCTTTAACAGTTTGCTGGGCATTCTGCCGGTTTACTGGTTTGAAGATTCGGACTGCCACTGGGTAGCCTCCAGAGCAGACGCCATCGTGCGGGCGTCAGGCGGCACTTTCCAGCTCAACAAGAAGTACCTCATTGAGCACTTGCTTTTCGGCTATGGCTTTCAAGAGGCTACGCTCTTTGCGGGCATCCGCCTGCTGCCTGCCAACCACTTTATCGAGATAAAAGCTGGCCAGCTGGAGCGCCTGCCGCACACCCGGATAACCGACTGGTACGTGGACAACCCCAGCCCCTGGAAAGCTGCACTGGCGCCCCTGAGCGAGCTTTTCATTGAGCGGGCTGCTGATTATCTGCCGCAAGAGCCCTACTACTCCAGTTTTACCGGTGGCCTGGATGGCAGGACTCTGCTGGCGATCGGGTTGGGGCTGGGGCGCCAAATCACCACCTATTCCTATGGCCTGGCCACGGATAAGGATGTTTGTATCCCGCAACAGATCGCCAAGGACTTGGGCATCCCTTATCAGCCCTTCTTATTAGATGAGTGGTTTGCCAAGGAGCATTTCCTGGACCATGCCCGCCGGGGCAATGCCCTTGCTGAAGGGCATCTCCGCTTCTCGCGCGCGGCCTACCATTTCCTGTCGGAGCGGCTGAAGGGGCAAACCCGGCATTTGGTTTCCGGAAATTTCGGCAGCGAGCTGATGCGCACCATGCGGGGTGCCGGCAACGTCATCTCGCCAGCGGCATTGACGCTTTTTGAGGCGAAAAGCGAGGCAGAAATAGCCGCCAAGCTGGCGGCCCACCCCCGGCTGCGCTTCTTGCGGCTGGATGAGCTGCGCCCGGAACTCGAAGAGCTGATCGAGGAGTGCATCCTGTACCGCAAAAACCTGGATCGGGGGCTGAGGCTGAATCAGCAATTTTATGTCTATATGCTGGAGGAGGTGTTCAGGAAATACTTCGGAGCAGAAATCGTGATGGAGCAGTACTACTTCGCCAGCAGAACGCCTTTTTTGGATGCCGCTTTCATGCAGGCATTATTCAAAACGGAGTTAGCGGGCTGCAATGCCACCTACCGCGAAGACAGCCCCTTTGGGCGCTACAAAGGGCAGGTTTTGTACCCCCACATCATCAAAAAAACCTTCCCCGCTTTGCTCAAACCCCAACTCGACCGCGGATATGCGCCCGGAGATTTTTTGAGCCTTGCTGGAAAAGCGAGGATCGCTTATGGCTACATCCTCAAAAGAATGGCGCAAAGGGGCAGGGACCTCACCGTGCCAGATTATGGCGAACGCTTGTTTGCCGAAAACCGCCAGGCCCTGGCGAAAATCAAATCCGGCTATCAATTTATGGACCAACCGGCTTTTGCCGACTTCATGAGCACCTCTAAGTGGAAAGCGGAGTTCGTCCATTTCAATCTTTACATCTCGCTGCTGGACTACCTGGAGCGGGTCTTTAAAAACCTAAGCAATGTTGAGCTGGACTGAAAACTTTAGGCTGCTGATGCTGGACTGGGGCAAAGGCCTGACGGTGCGCAGGCACTACCAGGCCTTCCTGCAGTTTTTTGACTACTCCCGCGATGAAGTGCTGCACCGGCAGCGCCTCAAGCTGAGGACCCTGCTGACCCATGCCTACGAAAATGTACCTCACTATCGGGATATATTTGACCAGCTGCACGCCCGCCCAGAGGACATCCGCACGCCCGAGGATTTGACCAAGTTGCCCGTGCTTTCGAGGGAAGACGTCCTCGCCAACTACGAGCGGCTTATCGACCAAAAACACTCGTATCCGGTGCGCTTTGGGAGTAGCTCCTCTGGCACGACGGGCACTCCGATCCGCTACATCCACGATGCGCAGGGGGAGAGCGCGGGCATCGCTGCCGGCTATTGCCTGTACACTTTATCGGGTTGGTCTTTTGGAGAAAAAAACATCCATATCTGGGGCAACCCCGAGTCGATCAAAAGATGGGGCCGGTGGGGAAGCCGCCTGAAGTGCAAAGTCACCAACCGGTTCAATTATCCGGCTTTTTTGCTCAACGACCCAGCCAACTTCCGGCATTTGTATGAGACGATACTCCAGGTGCAACCGGTGTTTATCGACGGGTACGCTTCTTCGATCGGCTCTTTTGCCCAGTGGCTGGCCGATGCGGGCCTGCGGCTTGAAGGCATCAAAGCGGTATTCACGACAGCAGAAAACCTGAGGCCCCAAGACCGGGAAACCATCGCGCTGGCTATCGCGCCAGTGAGCGATTTGTACGGCTGCGGCGAGCTCAACAGCATCGCCAACCAGCCGGTTGGAGAGCAGCAGTATTACGTAATGGAGCCGCACATCATCGCGCAGACCATCGAAGACGAGCCTGGCGTGCAAGAGCTGGTGCTCACCGACCTGGACAACTATATCATGCCTTTCATCCGCTACAAGCCGGGTGATACAGTCGATGGCCTGACCGAACCGACTAATAGGAGTATGCTTCCCTTTGCCTCTTTCAGCCTGCTGACGGGGCGGACTGCCGACTACATCAAGCTTCCCGACGGCAAGGTGATCCATCCGGTGAGCCTGCTGGGCGGGACTTTCTTGCGCCGATTCCCGGAAATACGCCGGCACCGGGTCATTTGGGACCAAAAAAAGCTGTGCTTCGAGATCGAAGCAGCACCTGGCTTGGAGGTAGAGGGCGTACGCCTGGCCATTGCGTCCGCCTTGAGCGGTTATGCCGTCGAGTTTGAAGTGAGCCTCAAAGCGAGGCTGCTGCCGGGCGCGCATGGCAAATATCGCTACATCGAAATCATCAAACCGAACGGGCCATGCGAGTCCTCTTTATCGGCAGAGCCAAAGCCGACACTCCATTAAACACCATCGTGCTGGACCAAGCCGAATCGATCCGGGCGCAAGGCGTCGAAGTCGAGTACTTCAGCATCGAAAAGGGCGGCCTGGCTGGATATGGAGAGGCTGCCGCCCAGCTTCGGCAAATCGCTCGGAGCAAGCGCTACCGCCTTTTTCATGCCCACTACCTGTATGGGGGCATAGCGGCGGCGGCGGCAGGGGCCAGGCCGCTGCTGGTCTCGCTGATGGGCAGCGAGCTGCTGTCTTCCTGGCGCGATCGGCAGTTGGCGCGCTGCTTCGCCCGTTTCTTCTGGGATGCTTGCATCGTTAAATCAGCTGAGATGCAAGCCCGGTTGGGAAGGGGTAAGAACATTCACGTCATCCCCAACGGTATTGACCTGGATGTATTCAAGCCTTGGGAGAAAAGCGTGGCCCAGCAGGCAAGCCACTTTGACGAGGATTACAAACATGTGCTATTCCTGTCCGACCCCACCCGGCCGGAGAAGAACTACGCGCTGGCGCAGCGAGCCGTCCAGCTCTTGCAAGACGACCGCGTACAATTGCACGCCATCCACGGTGTGGCCCACGACATAATCCCCGCTTATTTGTCCGCAGCTGATGTCTTACTGCTCACTTCAGACTACGAGGGCTCGCCCAATGTGGTGAAAGAGGCCATGGCTTGCAACTTGCCGATTGTTTCGACCAGGGTAGGAGATGTGGCAAACATTATCGGGCAGACTGAAGGTTGCTATTTGTGCCGGCACGAAGCCGCCGAAATAGCCCAAGGGCTGAACCAAGCTATCCAGCTTGAGCAACGGACCAGAGGCAGAGAAGCCGTCATGGGTCTCGATAGCAATAGAGTGGCGAGGCGGATATTGGCGATATACCAGCAAATAAAATTATAACATGGCTGCATTTGTTTTAATCCACCAGAATAAAGCCCGGCAAGACGGGTTTGAAGCAAAGCAAAGCGAGGCGCTCGATATCTTGTCCCACAAGCAGCGCTTACCAGCCTCGGGGGTATTCGAACTCGGCGATTACACCTTGTATCTGTTCAAAAAAAGGTATCACGATGCCGAGAATTATGCCCTTTTCCCGGAAGGGGGCTTCATCGCTTCCACGGGGAGCTTGATCTACAAAGGCCGTTATGGCAAGGAAAGCCTCCAGCAAGCTTATCTGGATTTCCAGGCCGGGCAACGCATCGAGCGAGAATGCCGGGGCAATTTTTGCCTGATCATCAAGCAAGGGGATAAGCTGTGGATTTGCCGGGATTACTACGGCAACCATCCCGTTTACTGCGATGCAAGTTTTCAAGTGATCGCTTCTTCTTTCCTGATCACCTCACTGCTGCAGCCCCGCCTTTCGGTATCCAGAGAAGAATTATATGAATACCTGCTAGAGGGCCATTGGTGCGGCGAAACGACTTTGTTCCATGAAGTGCAGCACTTGCCCCGTGGTATGTTCCTGGAGCTTGGCGCCGGCACAAGGAAGCCCTTTGAATTGGAGTACCCCTCTTTGCGGGGCAAAAAATACGAAGAGTGCCTGGAAACCGTCGCCCATATGCTGGAAAGACAATTCTCGGCCATCGCCAGCGCTTTTCCTACTATCCAGTCGGCACTTTCTGGTGGGTACGACACGCGCCTGATGCTGTCCATTTTACTCAAGCTGGGCACCACGCCTCGTTTGCACGTGAACGGCATCCCCGATTCTGCCGACGTGCGTTGCGCCAAAGCAATTGGGGATGGGATAGGCATACCAGTGAAGGTTGTCCATTTCTATGAAGAATACGCCTTGGCGCCAGCTGATTACCATGACTTTTTCATGAACCGCTTTTATCTGTTCGATGGTTTGGGAGGGACGGGCGTCTTCGACCAGTACTCGGACCTCGAGTACCAGTTGAAACACCTGGAGCCTAATACCGCTTTCCTGCATGGGTGCGGCGGAGAGCTATACCGCGAAGTCTGGAACACGCCTGACTTGCCGATTTCTCTCGACGCTTTCATCATCGCGCAACATGACAAGGGGGGGATTTCCAATATTTTCAATGGCTATTCCAAAAAAGAATATTTGAGCCATCAAAAGCGGCGGGCCATGGAAATAATGGGCAAACAAGACGAGCAGATAACCCGGGCAGACGTGGAGCTGTTAGATCGGCTGAGGCTGAATTCTCTACCCTTTACCATCAATACTTATCAGCAGCTGTATCCAATCATCAAGCCCTTCAGCGAGTACGGCATCATGGAGCCCAGCATTGAAATCCCGCTTCAATATAAGTTCTGGGGCAAGTTCCAAAAAGACCTAATCCGCTTTTTCGACGCCCGCCTGACCTCATTCATGTCGGCATACGGTTATACTTTCGATCAAAAAGTGCCCCTCCGGCAGCGCTTGAAAGA
Source organism: uncultured Phaeodactylibacter sp. (assembly GCA_964432875.1). GTDB lineage: Bacteria > Bacteroidota > Bacteroidia > Chitinophagales > Saprospiraceae > JACJYE01. The sequence continues at coordinate 66,660 of CAYSPJ010000007.1, forward strand.
GTGCATGGTCATCTACTCGCCGCTGCGGCTGCGGCCCTACCTGCGCAAATTTAAAAAGAGCCGCAAGCTGCCGATTAAACGCTACAGCCAGGATTTGCTGGCACCCGAGATTGTGAGATCGGTACTCCCCGGAAAGCCCGAGCGCATCGCGCCTTTCCTCAAGGTAGAAAACATCACTGATGACGGTATCCGGTCGAAAGCGCTGACGCTGGAGCTGTTTTTCAGGAAGCTCCATGTGGAGCCGGTCTAGAGCCGGTTGATCGAGGCACTGATCAATATCAATGATAGCCTCAATAATCATACGTCAAGTCATCTCAAATTGAAACTATTCAGTAGAATGTTATAAGTTGCGAGGTTCGAGCTTCGAGCCGTGAGTTTAGCATCTGTAACAAGAAGTAGCCAATCACAAACCAAGCAAACGGAGACCTTACCCTGAAAAGACGAAATTTAATTTCTATCGCCGGGTTCAAGCTCGTAGCTCGCAGCTCACAACTCGCAGCTTTTTAAGCATGCTGAATAGTTGCCTCAAATTCATCAACAATTCATACCCTGATCCATGGCTGCATTTGTCTTGATTCACCATGATAAAGCCCGATTGGGCGGGTTTTCAGCAAAGCAGGATGAAGCGCTCGATATTTTCGCCCGCAAGCTTAGCTTGCCGGTATCTGGCGTTTTCAATTTGGGCGACTACACGTTGTACCTCTATAAAAAAAGGTATTATGATGCCGAGAACTACGCCCTTTTCCCGGAAGGGGGCTTTATCGCATCGACGGGTAGCCTGATCTACAAGGGGCGCTTTGGTCAAGAAGGGCTGAAGCAAGCCTATCAGGACTTCGCCGCCGGGCAACGGATTGAAAGGGAATGCCGGGGCAATTATTGCCTCATCCTCAAGCATGGGGACAAACTGTGGATCTGCCGGGATTACTACGGCACCTACCCGGTTTATCGCGATTCTGCTTTTCAAGTGATTTCTTCTTCTTTCCTGATCACTGCTCTGCTGCAACCTCATCTGTCGGTATCCAGGGAGGAGCTTTACGAATATTTGCTCAACAGCCACTGGTTTGGCGAGACCACCCTGTTCAAAGAAGTGCTGCGCTTGCCTAGCGGAGTATTCCTGGAGCTTCCTTCGGGGCGCTTTACTTCTTACGAATTGTTATATCCGTCTTTAAAAGGGCAGGACTATAAGAGCTGTCTGGATATTGTTGCCAACACCCTAGAAAGGCAATTCTCCGCCATCGCCGGGGCCTTCCCCGCCATCCGCTCGGCGCTTTCGGGCGGGTACGACACCCGCTTGATGCTGGCCGTATTACAAAAACTGAGCGCCAAGCCTCACTTGCACGTCAATGGCACCCCGGATTCAACCGATGTGCGTTGCGCCAAAGCAATCGCCGAGGGGATGGGAATACCGATTGAAGTCGTCCACTTTTACGAAGCCTACAACTTACCTACAACAGATTACTACGATTTGATCATGAACCGCTTTTATTTCTTCGACGGCCTGGGAGGGATTGGGGTGTTTGATCAGTATTCAGATCTGGAATACCGGCTGCAACACATCGATCTTGACTGCGCCTTTCTGCATGGCGGAGGCGGCGAAATATATCGTGAAGAGTGGAATATGCCTGCTTTGCCAATCTCTCTCGACGCTTTTGTGGTGGCACAATATGACCGGGTGGGTTTAGCTGATGTCTTCAATAATTACTCCAAAAAGGCGTATTTGGTCCATATGAAACAGCGGGTTATGGAAGCGCTGGGCAAAAAGGATGAACGATTCTCGAGAGAAGACGTGGAACGGCTCGACCCGCCTAGGCATAATCATGCTATGCCCTTCACCATCACCGCCTTTCAACAGCTCTATCCTTTTCTCAAACCCTTCTGTGAATATGACATCATGGCCTCCAGCCTTGAAATCCCGCTGCGGTTCAAGTTTTGGGGTAAGTTCCAGCAGGACCTGATCCGTCTTTTCGATTCTCGCCTGGCTTCGTTTATGTCGGCATACGGCTATCCTTTCGACCAGAAAGCCCCTCTCAAATACCGGTTGAAAGAGCGGATGGTGACCTACGCTCCGCTCCGGCTCCGGCCTTACCTGCGCAAACTGAAAAGAAGCCGCAAGCTGCCAATCAAGAAATTCGGTATAAATCTGCTGGCGCCTGAAGTCGTAGAGGCCTTACTGCCCGGGAAAGCAGAGCGGACTGCCCCCTACATCAAAATCGAAAACATCGCCGATGAGCTTATCCGCTCTCGAGCCCTAACCTTGGAGCTGTTGTTCCGGAAGCTTAAGGTTTATCCGACGGAATAAAATGTATCAGATGCCTAGCTTGATAAGTACGGAAAATCTCTCGCGGGAGGCGTGGCAATCGCTGTTGAGATCAAGCGTTCATGCCACCCCTTTTCAAAGCCCGGCTTATTACGATTTTTTCAACAGTTTTTCTCCTCGTCAATCGGCAGAAGCTTTTACTGTAGAGGATAACAGCAAGGTCGCGGCGATGTGCCTGGCCACCCTCCAGCAGGAAAAAGGCGTAAAGGGGTATTTTTCCCGGCGGGCCATTATTTACGGCGGCCCACTTTTATCGGATAATGAACCTGAATCGCTGGAAATGCTGTTGCAGGTGGTCGAAAGCCGGCTGAGAAGCCGGGTGATCTATGCAGAAATCCGCAATTTTCAGGACTGCTGCTCCTTTTCGCCGGTCTATCAAAAAGCCGGGTGGTGCTATCTACCTTATTTGAATGTACGGTTGCCGCTGATCGACAAATCGCGGGAAGAGGTCGTGCGCGGTATGAAGTACAATCGGCGCCGGGAAATCAAGCTTTCCCTGGAACAGGGAGCCCATTGCCAGTTAGCCCAGGATGTGGAGGAAGTCGAAGCGCTGTATGGCATCCTGCGCGATTTGTACCACCAGCGGGTCAAGCTGCCCTTGCCCGAATGGCCCTATTTCCGGGAGTTTTTCCGGGCGGACTTTGGCCGTGTCTTCATCGTGCGGCACCAGGGGCGCATCATCGGCGGCGCGTTTTGCGCCGTGCTGGAAGGCAGCGGGATTTACACGGTCTATTATTGCGCGCAGCGAGACTATTCTCCCAAAATATTCCCTACCCACTTGGCCGTGCTTGGCGCGATTGAATATGGGCTTGAACATAGATTAAAATACCTGGATTTCATGGGGGCGGGGCTCAAAGGCCAGCCCTATGGCGTAAGGCAATACAAACTGGAGTTTGGTGGGAAACTCGTCGAGCCGGGCCGCTGGGTGAAAATATTCCAGCCGACGCTGTATCGCCTCGGCAAAGCTGGCCTGGCAGCGATGAAAAAAATATCATTAATCGGCGGATGAACTATCTAATCGACATCGGGCATCCTGCGCACGTGCACCTGTTCCGCAACCTATATCACGAGCTGAGGGGACACGGACACCACGTTTGGGTCACCGTTAAGGAAATACCTATCGCCCAGCAGTTGCTGAAGCGCTATGCCATCCCTTTCGTGGGCATCGGCAGCAAGGCGGATGGCCTGTGGGGCAAGTTCAGCCAGCAGTTAAAATTCGACTATGCCCTGTGGAAACTTTGTCGGCGGCATCATATCGACATCGCCTTGGGCAGCAGCATCGGAGTGGCCCACATCTCCCGCATCAGCCCGACGGTTTCATTTGTCTTCGACGACGACGATAGCGCGGTGCAGCCGCTGATGGCGCGCTTTGGCCATCCATACGCCGACTACATTGCCTCGCCCGACGTGCTAGCCTATGAACGCCAAAAACCCCACCACTTGACTTATCCTGGCTATCACGAGCTGGCCTATCTGCACCCCAAGCGCTTCCAGCCCGATCCCAGCGTGCTGAGCGATGCGGGCCTGCGCCCAGGCGAGGCCTTCTTCCTGATGCGCTTCAACGCCTTCAAAGCCCACCACGATACGGGGGCCGCCGGCTTGAGCATCGAGCAGAAGCGCTGGCTGGTGCAGCGCCTGGCCCGAGCGGGGCGCGTCTTCATCACGACCGAGCGCCAGATCGACGAAGAGTTTGCACCCTACCAGATTAAAATTTCGCCGGAAAAGGCGCACTCCCTCCTGTCCTACGCCACCCTGCTGGTGGGCGACAGCCAGACGATGACTTCCGAGGCGGCGGTGCTGGGCACGCCCTCTTTGCGCTGCAATACCTTCGCCGGGCGGATTTCCTACCTGCAAGAGGAGGAAGACAAATACGGCCTGACCTTCGCTTTCCTGCCCGCCGCCTTCGAGGCGCTGAAGCAAAAGCTGGAGGCCCTGCTGGCGATGCCCAAGCTCAAGGCGATCTGGGCGCAAAAGCGAGCTCACCTCCTGGCCGACAAAATCGACGTGACCGCCTTTATGGTGTGGCTCCTGGAAAACTATCCGGAGAGCGTTGGGAAAGCGAAAACACAGCCATCCGTCTTTGATGCGTTCAAATAAGCTTGCTTGACACTGCTCTACTCCCCACGACCTGCCCAATTTTGAGCTGTTGTTAGGCGATGGGGGCCGATTAGGGGTAACCTTTAGCTATGCGGTGCAACCTCAGCCCGGTGGGTTAGCGCAAGCTTTTAAGATTGGAGAAAGCTTCATTGGGCATGAAGATGCATGCTTGACACTTGTAGACAATGTTTTTACAGGGCAGAAAATAGCGGTCATTGAGGAGATTGCCTATAAGATGGGCTATATCGATCGGGAACAACTCAAGAATAGTATCTCCACATACGGAAAAAGCGCTTATGCCGACTACCTGAAAAAGCTAATAAAATGAACGAACTCAAAATCATCGACTTGCCCAAAGTAGAAGATGCCCGAGGCAACCTCACTTTTGTCGAACAAAATAAACAGATACCTTTTACCATCCGCCGCGTGTGCTGGATTTACGATGTGCCGGGCGGGCAGATTCGGGGGGGGCATGCCTTCAAAAAGCAAGAGGAGCTCATCGTGGCCCTTTCCGGCAGCTTTGATGTGGTCATCAAAGATGGCCAAACTGAACAGCGCTATCCCCTCAATCGCTCCTACTATGGGCTTTTTGTACCCAATGGCTTATGGCAACACCTGGAAAATTTCAGCACCAACGCCGTGGCGCTGATCCTCTCTTCGACGTACTATGATGAAGCAGATTACATTTACGATTATTCCGAGTTCTTAAGCTACAAGTGGCAATGAATCAATCCTGTGTTTACGATTGTTCGATCTGCGCCATGCCCAAACATCAAAATCGAGCTGGGAACATCAGCGTGGTTGAAAACTATTCAAATGTGCCCTTCGCCGTCAAGCGCGTCTTTTACATCTATGACATACCGGGCGGCGAAAGCCGGGGTGCCCATTCCCATCGCAAGTGCCATCAGTTCCTGATTGCCGTAAGCGGTTGTTTTGAAGTGGAAATGAATGACGGCCTCAATCAAAGAACAGTCCTGCTCAACCGCCCCTATTATGGGTTGCATATCCCTCCGGGCATCTGGGCTGCCGAAAAGGGGTTCTCCTCGGGAGCGGTATGCTTGGTCTTGGCATCGCATGAATATGATGCTGATGACTATATCCGGGATTATGAGGTTTTTTTAGCGGAATGTAGCAACAAGAACTAAGCAAACCCAGAGGTGGCCGCAATCATCCATCCGAGCGCAGAAGTTCAAACTCAATCCATAGGGGAAGGCAGTATAGTATGGCAATATTGTGTCATACTGCCGGGGGCGAAAATTGGAGCGAGGTGCAACATCAATTTCAATGTTTTCATTGAAAATGACGTTGTCATTGGTGATAACGTCACGATAAAGCCAGGCGTGCAAATCTGGGACGGCATGCGGATCGCAGACGATGTCTTCATCGGCCCGAATGCCACTTTCACCAACGATCTGGCACCGCGGTCTAAACAATACCCGGAGCATTATGCGGAAACCCTAATCTGCCGGGGGGCGAGCATCGGGGCTAACGCGACCATACTGGCCGGCATCACCATCGGCGAGTGCGCCATGGTGGGGGCCGGCAGCGTCGTCACGAAAGATATCCCCCCCTTTACCTTGTGGTATGGTAATCCTGCCCGCCAGCGCGGCTTCGTCACCAGAGGTGGCACCATCCTCTCGCTGAGCCTACACAGCAAAGATGGCACCCGATACAAATTAACTGATCGAGAACCCGTAATCGATGATTAAATTCCTCGACCTATATAAAATCAACCAGCAACATGCCGCAGCGCTCAAGCAAGCGGCGGCTGAAGTCATTGACTCAGGCTGGTATCTACTGGGGGAAAGGGTAGCGCGCTTTGAAAGTAATCTGGCACAATACTGCGGCGTCAATCATGCCATCGGTGTTGCCAGCGGGCTGGATGCGCTGCGCCTGATCCTGCGGGCCTACCTTGAACTTGGTGCCATTAAAACAGGTGATGAAGTCATCGTGCCCGCCAATACCTATATCGCCAGCATTTTGAGCATTACCGACAACCATCTCAAGCCGGTGCTGGTGGAACCCGATATCAATACTTATAATCTCGACTTCAAGCGCATTGAGCAGCATCTGACGAGACGTACCCGGGCTATTATGGCCGTACACCTCTACGGCAAGGCCTGCTGGTCAGATCACCTGGAGGCTATTGCCCATGAGCATGGCTTGATTTTGATTGAAGACAATGCCCAGGCCCTTGGAGCGATCTGGAATGGCAAGAAGACCGGCGCACTAAGCCATGCGGCGGGAAACAGCTTCTACCCCGGGAAAAATCTGGGCGCACTAGGCGATTCTGGAGCAGTAACCACCACCGACGGCCAGTTGGCCGAAACCATCCGGGCTCTGGCCAACTATGGCAGCCACCAAAAGTACTACAACCAATACCAGGGCATCAATAGCCGGCTTGATGAAATCCAAGCAGCATTCCTGGACATTAAGCTCCAGCATCTGGATGCGGAAAACCAGAAGCGTCGGGTCATCGCTCAATATTATTGCGACCATATCCATAACCCGCTCGTCATTTTGCCGCAATCCACCCAGAATGAGCGCACCGCGCACTCCATCCTCAGTGATCACAGCCATATCTGGCATATTTATGCGCTCCGCACACCCGAGCGCGACCGGCTGTCTCGCTTTTTGGCAGAGCAGGGGATACAGTCTATGATCCACTATCCTGTCCCTCCCCATCAACAACGCGCTTATGCTGCATGGAACAAGTTGCATCTCCCCATCACGGAAAAAATCCATGCCGAGGAGTTGTCTATACCTATCTCGCCCGTGCTGAGCGAAGACGAAATGGCTTTTATCGTCAAGACAATCAATCAATTCCGATGACCAAGATCGCAGGCTATCCTCTCGCTGCAAATCCTTACAAAAGGGCCACGGACCTGCTAAGTATCATATTGCTATCTTACTACAGCAAACAGAAGATTGCCCAGGCATACGCTAAATTATCAGCCATCCTGGAGCAATACGCCATCCCCTTCGAATTGGTCATCATCGACGATGGCTCGGAGGATGGCTCCTACGAGCTGGCGCTCCAATTGGAAGCGCAACACCGCAATGTCCGGGCTTTCCAACTGAGCCGGAACTATAGCTCGCACTATGGCATTTTTGCGGGCCTAAGCGTCTGTAAGGGAGGCTGCGCAATCCCCATTGCGGATGACGAACAACAGCCCTACACCAGTATTGTAGATATGTATCACCTGTGGCAAGATGGTACGAAAGTCATCATCCCTTACCGCAAAGGCCGCCACGATGGCTTTATCAACAACTTTTTTGCCAACACCTATTACCGGATCATCAGCGCCTTATCGGAGGTCAAGTTTCCCAAAGGCGGGGCTGATTCCTTTCTCATTGACCGGGAAATCATCGATGTAATCAACCAATACATCCACCCCATCAACACCTCGATTATTGCCGAGGTGCTCCGCTTGGGCTATTCGCCAATCTATTATCCTTATGAACGGGGGAAAGGCATCAATGAAAAATCGCGCTGGACTTTCCGGAAAAAGCTCAGGCTGTTCAAAGATACCTTCTTCTCCTGTTCTACTTGGCCGGTGAAAGCCATCACTGCGATGGGGGTGATTTTCTCGGTAATCGCTATTTTAATGGTCGCTTTTTATTCATTTATAAGATTGTATGGCAATCGCGAATTCTGGGGGGAAGTTATGCCGGGCTGGACCTCAACGGTAGTTATCATCGCCTTTTTTTCGGGCTTGATCCTCTTTTCTTTGGGGATTATTGCCGAGTATATCTGGCGCATCTACGATGAAGTGAAAGGGCGCCCCGGATACATCATCAAGAAAAAACACTTAAGCCGTGATCAAAGACCAAACCTTTAGGGCTTTAGCTATTTTTGCGTTCATATACTGCCTAATCCTGGCGCTTTGTTTCAAGCCCATCTCCGTAGAAGCGCTGGGAGATGCTCCCGATTATATTGAATTAGCCAAACAATTTGCTGGCATAGCGGACAATTCGGTCGATCTAAGTCACCGGCAGCCTTTGTTTTCCCTTTTTATCGCTCCCCTAATCCTGCTTTTTGGCGAAGAAGGGTTCTTGTACCCGATGATGTACCTGCAATATGCGATGATGTTTGCATCCTCGCTGCTGGTTTATCAATTGTTCCGCGAACTCGATTTGCACCAAAGGCTACCGATAATCGTGGCCTTGCTTTACCTTTTCAATCTGTCCAATATTTTTTATGCTTACAATTCGGCCACGGAGACCATTGCTCAGCTCATTTTCCTATTATTGGTGTACGTGTTGGTCATCAATGCCCAAGAGCGGAAAAACACGCTCTGGGCGGCAGTTGGCTTGCTTGCAGGCTTGCTGGTATTGGCCCGTTTCAATATGATCGGCCTGCCTTTAGTCATTTTGGTTTGCATCCTGGTTATCCATTACAGAGCCTTTGGTTTGCAAAGGGTTGCGGTACTATTTAAATCTTTGGTGTTTTATGCCGCTTCCTTGCTATTAGTCATCAATGCTTGGTGTATGTACAATTATACGCACCGTGGCTTTTACGGGGTGTTCCCCGTTCAGCATAGCGGGCAACGCTGGGCAATACCAGCTACGATAACTGAGGCAAACACGGTTTCCCCGGAGTATCAGCACATGTTGGAAATATTCGTCCAGGCGAGGAGTGAACATATTGGCAAGAAGAACGAAACCATCATCAAGAAAGGCTCTTTCCTGAAATATGAATTTTTCCAGGAGATAAAAGAGGTCATCAGCCCTCCAGTCAGTGGGTATGCCATTTACCTGCTTGCGCTACCTGAGCTCCTCGACTATTATCAGTTAGAGAATACTGCTGCCAATGTGGCTGATTTAGGTAGCTTGTTGATGCCTTTTTACCAGGAAATTGCCCGGCAAAATCAGAAAGAACTTTTCAGGTTGAGGCTTTATTCTCTTATGAATACTTTCCGGGCAAGTGGGGTGATTTTACCAGTCGAAGAAAGCATCAATTTGAATATCTTGCCCGGATTCCTCGTCCAATTGTATAAGGTGGTGGTTTTTGGGGCTCTTTTCCTGCTCCATATCCTTGCCCTTATCCATTTTTTGGTGAGGATCGGCACTATTCGGACGTATCAGCACTGGCGTCTAATCTTGCTAATCTTGCTGATCGCTTACTTCCCGGCGATACATTTCTATGCCAATGTGATTGGTGATGCGAACCGCTTCAAGTTCCTGGCGGAACCGATTATGATTGGCTTGTTGGTTTATTACTTTTTCCAGCTCATGCTTTGGGTCAAAGAAAAATGGGATTTCGCTGATCTCTTCAAGAGGCGAGATGCAAGGGGGCAAGGCCATAGAGCGCCCAGCCGCCACTACGACACTTGCTGCAGCCCGTCGAATAAAACCCTTTAGCGCCATGAACGAACTTGCGACGACAAAACAAGACATGACTCCCCAAACCCTTGCCCGCTCAGCCGTGAAAGACTTCACCCTGAGCGCCTATCAAGAATTACTGCAATCCTTGCAGGCGAGCGGCTACGCTTTCTTCACCTGCGAAGATTTCGTCACGGGCCCTCCCGCAGGCAAGGCCGTCGTCTTGCGCCACGACGTGGACCGCATCCCCCTGAACGCCCTGAAGATGGCCCGCATCGAGCAGCGTGCTGGTATCCGGGCTACTTACTATTTCCGCATCGTGCCCCAGGTATGGGATGAGGGCATCATCCAGGCCGTCGTTGATTTGGGCCACGAGGTCGCCTACCACTATGAAGACTTGACCATTGCCCGCGGCGACTACGCGCAAGCTATCGCCCACTTTGCCCGGCAGCTGCAGCGACTGCGGGCGTTCTACCCTTCCAAGACCATCTGCATGCACGGCAGCCCGCTGAGCCCCTGGGACAACCGCAAGCTATGGGAGCGCTATGACTACCGGGACTTCGGCATCATCGCTGAGCCTTACTTCGACCTCGACTACTCCCGGGTTTTCTACATCACCGATACGGGCAGGGCCTGGAACAAAGGCAGCGTGAGCGTAAGAGACAAAGTCGAGTCGACCTTTGATATCCGCATCCGCAATGCTTTCCACCTGATTGAATTGATGAAGGCCGACCTCTTGCCGCCGCTCATGCTCCTCAATCTGCATCCTCACCTCTGGTTTGATGGTGGGGTAAATTGGTATCTCAGCCTTATTAAACAGCGGGTGAAAAACCTCGCCAAATTTTTCCTGGTCAAAATGAAAAGCGGATGAAAAATAACATATTATGGACGAGCAGTGAAAGTGCGGCATTAAGTCCAAAGCGCGGCATCAGCCGTATAGATTTGGAACAGAAGCTCCCCACCCCCGTCCTCCATTTCATCAACGATCAGCTCTGCTGGGAAGCGGCAGGTGCGCCCGTGGTGCTGCATAGCCCCGGCGAAATCGAAGCGCTGCCAACAGCACCGGAGCAAAATAGCATCTTCTTCCTGCATCGGTTCAACGCTTTTCCGAACATCAACTTATTTCTGAAATCAATCAATGCCCACCTACGCCCCGGGGGGTACTTCGTTGGTTGCATGGAGACGACCCAGCAATTCCGGGAACAGGTGCTTGCTAAAAACTCTAGCCGTTGGCGTTACCATGGCCAGTATCTGCTCTGGCAATTGTGGGTGCGGCTGCCAGGTTTGCAGCGCTGGTTCTATCGGCCTGCTTCCGGGCGCTGCCGGCTGATGTCGAAAGTCGAAGCGGTGGGCCGGCTCTATGCTCTGGGGTTTCAGGTGGAGGCTACGCTGGAGTGCGCTGGCCGGACCTATTTCATCGCTAAAAAAAATGGCCTGCCGCAACTAGAAGGCGAGGCCTGCTGCGGGGTGTTCATCTGGCTGGACCGCATCGGGCAGCACGGCAAGCCCATCCGGGTTTACAAATTACGCACCATGTACCCCTATTCGGAATATCTGCTCGACTACATCTTCGACCACAACGGGCTGCAAAGCGGCGGGAAAATCAAAGACGACCCGCGGGTGACGCCCCTTGGCCGCTTCATGCGCAAATACTGGCTGGATGAACTGCCCATGCTCCTCAATTTTTTCAGAGGGCAGCTCAAGCTGTTCGGTGTGCGGCCGATCAGCCCTGGTTATTTCGATCACTACCCGCCGGATTTTCAGGAATACCGCAAGAAATTCAAGCCCGGGCTCATCCCCCCGGTTTATGTGGAGATACCCCAGAACATCGAAGAAGTAGCTGCCATTGAAGAGCGCTATTTACAGGCTTATGAGCAAGCTCCCTGGCGCACCGATTGGAGTTATACCTTGCGTGCCTTCTACAACATCCTCTTCCGGAAGGTGCGTAGCCACTGAGCGCGTGCTCAATACCTCAAACCGCCAAATGAATAATCTCGGCACTTACCCAGGCTTCCTCGATGCCTTCGAGGAAAAAAGATATCGCTTCATCTCCTTTGCCGCGCTGAGCTGCCCGGAAGGGCAGGCTATCTTGCGGCATGATGTGGATTTTGATCCGGGCTTTGCCCTCCAGATGGCCCAGCTTGAGGCCCGCAAAGGGATCCGGGCGACTTACTTTTTCTTGTTGCGCTCGGATTTTTATAATATCCTGTCTACAGAGCACTATGGCAACGTCTGCAAAATCCGCGATTTGGGGCACGACATCAGCCTGCATTTTGATCCCCTTCTCTACGCCGATTTCCATCAGGGTCTGAAACAGGAAATGATGTTCTTCGAAACTTGCTTTGGCAGCTCTGCCAGCATCATCAGCCTGCACCGACCCAACGATTTCTTCCTGCATTACAATGCCCCCATCCAAGGGGTGGAGCATACTTACCAAGCAAAATACTTCCGTGATATCAAGTTCTTCTCAGACTCTACTGGCGCGTGGCGCTACGGCCATCCGTTCGATTCGTCTGAGTTTCACGACCAGAAAACGCTGCACCTGCTGATTCACCCGATATGGTGGATGGTAGAGGGGCATTCTAATACCGAAAAGCTCCGCGTTTATTTCCAGCGCCGGGTGCAGCAGCTGAAAGACGGATTTTCCTACCACTGCCAGCCATTCCGTGAAATCTATGCAAATGTTTGATCGAATCGCCGTTTTTGGCTGCAAAGCCACCACCTTGTTCCTCCTCGAGAACCTGGACATCCCTTATCCCGTGCACCAACTCATCACCATCGGCCCCGAGCTGGGGCAGCGGCATGAAATAGCCGATTATTGCCGACTTAAGGAGGCGGCCGCGAGTCAAACCATCAAGGTCTATGAAGCTGCTGCTTATGGGCTGAAGAAGCCGGAAGACCTGGCTTACATCAATGCCCTTGATCTAGACATTGCCCTGGTCATCGGCTGGCAACGGCTTATCCCCGCAGCCATCCTGGAGCATCTGCGAGTAGGGGCCTTCGGCATGCATGGCAGCGCCATGAATTTGCCGCAGGGCAGGGGGCGCTCTCCGCTGAATTGGTCAATCCTGGAAGGGCGGCAGGCCTTTTACACCAACTTGTTCCGCTACGACCCCGGCATCGATTCTGGCAACATCGTGGATACCCTCAAGTTTCAAATTGCTCCTCGCGACACGGCCGAGACCCTGCATTTCAAAAACACCCTGTCCATGAAAACCCTGATCGAGCGCAACATCGAGCGATTGGTACGTAACGACTTCCAGGCCATGCCCCAGGATGCTGCGATATCGCCCACCTACTATCCCAAGCGCGAGCCGGCCGATAGCCTGATCGATTGGGAAGCAGACGTGTATGCCATCGAGCGCCTCATCCGCGCCGTGGC
>CAYSPJ010000007.1:79880-81614 GCA_964432875.1 uncultured Phaeodactylibacter sp.
AACCACCTGCCGCGCCGCCATTTTCAGCGCAATGCGTTGGGGTATTATGATGTGAAAGCCGAGTAGGTGGCAAGTACGGAAATAAGTCTTAACATCATGCTGAATAGATGCATGGTCATATAAATACACCTCTCTTTTCGCCCCCTTTTTTTGGAAGCCTTGCCGCAGCGCCCGCTGCAGCGAGGCTTCTTTATTTAGCTCTGCCCCCAACAACCCAACTGCCTGTTTTTAGCTTGCATTTTTCAATGCATTGATTTGCTCGTCTATTGTTACAATGGGGCTTTGCCCCCTCTCTTTCCAGAGAGTCAGCAGCGCCCGGACTGACTCACCCCACAATATACCATGACCAACTACATCCCCGCCTCGCTCCCAAAATCACGATTAGAAAACTGGATCGTGATGCCGAGCTGCGGCAGCAGCATAATAGTCGGCGAAGCAGCCTCCCCGAAGGCATCAATCGGCTCCGTAAAGGGGCCGGTGCTGTCTCGTTGGCGCACCATGTAGCGGGCGGTAGCGCCGGGCAGATAAGCACAGCGCAGGTCGATGAGCATATCGGGGGCGGTGCTTACCCGGAATTGCATGCCAATGGCCCCGCCAAAGCTGAAAGCACGGTCGCTTTGATTGATATTCGCCTCTACCACCTCATTGATCTCATCTTCCAGCACTAACAAGAGCCGGGTACGGGTATAAAACCACTTCATGCCAAGCATGCCGTCAAAATAAGGCTGGATGAAGAAGCCGGTAAAAGGTTTGAAGCGCAGCAACCCATGCGTAAGCAGGATATTGTTGCTCGTAACCAACTGGAAGTCGGTCAGCACTCCGTTGTCGATGGTCTGAAAATTTACCCTTTCACTATCATAGCGCAGATAAGATACATCCACGCCAGCAAAAAGCGGCCTGCCTTGGCCGAGTTGGAAAGCCAGCACACCGCCACCACCCAGGCCCGTGCGGCTAAGCCGCTCAGAAAAAGGAGGTAGAGGGACGCCCGCCTGGAAATGGCCGTTCAACTGGAAATAGTAAGGCAAAGCCTCTTCCTGTGCCCACAAAATGCTGCCCCACAAAAGCATTGCGGCAATAGCGCTGATGATTCGCTTCATATCATTTAGTGACTTTCGAAATGACTTGCGTCAAAAAAAACGTTTTAACTTGTGGAAATTAGTTGGATTTCCATAATTTTACTTGATTGCTCATCAAATTTATAAACATCAAACCATAAATTTTATGAAGTTCGAGATTTTCAAGAGTGAGAAAAACGAAAAATTCTATTTCCGCCTCAAGGCCAGAAATGGCCAGACCATCCTCTCTAGCCAAGGCTATGCCAACAAGGCCGGCTGCAAAAATGGCGTAGAGAGCGTGATGAAAAATGCTGCTAATGACGAGCAGTACGAACGCAAGGAAGCCGCCAGCGGCAAATTCCACTTCAACCTCATTGCGGCCAACAAGCAAATTATTGGCAGCAGCCAAATGTATGCTTCCAAGCGGAACATGGAGAAAGGAATTGCCTCGGTAAAAACCAATGCCCCCGCTTCAACCATCGACGACCTCACCACGGAGAGCTGAGGCGCAAGCAGGCGATAGTGGCTGTTTCAAAAATCAAGGGCCATCGATTAAGTCGAAAGGGAATTTTGCCCCCCCTACCAAAGCATGAAGGGACTTCACCCAATGTTTTGTCTACGGAAGGACTTTTCCCTTTTCCCTTTTTACTTTTTCCTTTTTACTTTTTCCTTTTTACTT
>CAYSPJ010000008.1:0-35713 GCA_964432875.1 uncultured Phaeodactylibacter sp.
GAGGCGGAAAAAGAGCAAGTCAGAATTCATAAATCTTGGGTTGGCAGACTATAAATACTGCCCGAAAAAAACTTAGCTTTGCAGCGAACAAAACAATTAAACCATGTACAACATCCTCAAACACGCTCACTCCGGCCTACGCTGGGTGCTCCTTTTGCTCCTGGTATTGGCGATTTACGCGGCCTACCGCTCCTGGAAAAATGGCGCGCCGGTTTCCAAACTGCCGCTTTTTGCGCTGATTTTCACCCATATCCAATTGCTGCTGGGCCTGGGGCTTTACTTTAGCAGCCCTTACGTCAGCTTTGCTGAAGGATTCATGAAAGACCCGATTTATCGCTTCTATACCGTGGAGCACTTGTCGCTGATGCTCTTCGCCATCGCTACCATCACTATCGGTTACAGCCGTGCCAAGCGCAAGCCTGACCCCGCTGTTGCAGGCCGCACGACTTTCCTCTACTACCTCATCGGCTTGGTATTAATCCTGGTTTCCATCCCTTGGCCATTCAGGAATTTGGGGGCAGGCTGGTTTTAATGGTTCAGCTGAAAAGCAAGGTCAAAAATCCGCCCACCGGCTTTACACTGGGCGGCCAGCTAGAGGCTTGAAGCATTTAGCTGCTGCGGAATAGCCGTTAAATGTATATCTTTGGCCTGCAAAAATAGAAAAACGCATGAATATCATTGACGGAAAACAATTGGCTAAAGATATCCGGGCGGAACTGGCTGCTGAAGTGCAAGCTTTGAAGCAAAAGGGCAAACGCGCGCCCCACCTGGCCGCGGTGCTGGTGGGCGACGACCCCGCCAGCCAGGTTTATGTTCGCAACAAGGTGAGCTCCTGTGAAAAGGTGGGGTTCCAATCCACCCTGATCAAAAAGGGAGCAGACATCAGCCAGGCCGAGCTGTTAGCCATTGTGGAACAGCTCAACCAGGATGAAAGTATCGACGGCTTCATCGTACAGTTGCCCCTGCCCCGGCATATCGATGAAGAAAAGATAACCCTGGCTATCCGCCCCGAAAAAGACGTAGATGGCTTCCACCCCGTCAACTTCGGCCGCATGGCGCAAGGCTTGCCCTGCTACCTGCCGGCTACGCCAGCCGGCATACTAGAGATGATCAAGCGCTATGAGATACCGACCGAAGGCAAGGAAGTAGTCGTTATCGGCCGCAGCAATATCGTCGGCATGCCTATCAGCATACTGCTGGCGCGCAAAGCTTACCCCGGGAATGCTACCGTGACGATCTGCCACAGCCGCAGTAAAGATTTGGAAAGCCATATCAAGCGGGCCGACATCCTGGTGGCAGCTATCGGCAGCCCGGAATTTGTCCGGGGTGAGATGCTCAAAGAAGGGGCCGTAGTGATTGACGTGGGCATGAATCGCGTGGAAGCGCCGGAAACTGAAAAGGGCTCCCGCCTCTGCGGTGACGTCCACTTCGATTCTGCCGCTCAACGTGCCAGCCTCATCACCCCCGTACCAGGGGGAGTAGGCCAACTGACGGTGGTTTCTTTGCTCATCAACACCCTCAAGGCAGCAAAAGGGGAAATATATTGAGCGGAGAGCTCCTAAATAGAACAGGGGGACTATAACCCACCATATGCACAGCCCATAACAAAGCAATGGATTGCAAAAAAGGCACCAGCCTATTGACTCGACAGATTACCGCGCTGCTCAACGCCATTACGCCGGAAGCCTATGCCTATCCGCTGGAGGTCTTCAATGGCTCGACCCTGGGGCATCATTTCCGGCATATCTTCGACTTTTACGATTGCCTGCTGCGAGGCGCTATCGCTAAAGAAGTGGACTATGCTGCCCGGCAGCGCAATGCCCAACTGGAGCTAGACCCTGCTTATGCCATGGCACGCTTTGACGAGCTGAACCTGCGACTAGATGGTCTGCGGGATGAAGAGGCGCTGCACGTCAGAGCTGACTTCTCCGGCCATGTCCAAGATGCCCGCCCTCTGGTCGCTTCTACTATCGGCCGCGAGCTGATGTTTGCTTACGACCACGCTATCCACCACCTGGCAATGATTAAAATCGGCTTGCGGGATGCCATGCCCGGCCTGCCATTGGATGAAAAACTGGGCGTGGCACCTTCCACAATCAAATACCGCAGCACGCTTCAATAGCTTATGGACTACTACTGTTATGAAATCAACGTGGCTATACCGATACGGGAAATAGCCTTGGCTTTCCTCAGCGAACTGCCTTTCGAAAGCTTTGAGGAGACGCCCACTGGCCTCAACGCGTACCTCAAGGCCGAAGCAGAAGTGGAAGAAGTGGAAAACCAGCTGGCGGAAATCAGCGGGCAGCTGGCCATCAGTTTCAAGCGCCGCTTCATCCCTGCCCAAAATTGGAATGCCGTTTGGGAAGCTAATTTCCAGCCCATCCGCATCGGCGATTTTTGCGCGGTGCGCGCTGGCTTCCACCCAGCCATAACCGAGGTTGATTTTGAAATCATCATCAACCCACAAATGGCTTTTGGAACAGGGCACCACGCCACTACTTATCTGATGATGGAGCAGATGCAGCGGGAAAAATTCACCGGCGCAAGAGTGCTCGACTTCGGCTGCGGCACGGGCATACTGGCCATACTGGCGGCAAAAATGGGTGCCGAGTCCGTTGATGCAGTAGACATCGAACGGCCTTCCTATGAGAACACTATGGAAAACGCCACGCTCAATAAGACCAACAACATTGCCGCCTATCACGGCCAGTTGGATACCGTGCCCGCCGCACAGTACAACGTGATTTTAGCAAACATTAACAGAAACGTAATATTAAACAGCCTGCGAGCGTTATACGGGCGGCTTGCGCCAAAGGGAACCCTATTGGTTTCGGGTATCCTTTTGGCCGATGAAAGCCTGGTACTAGAGCGGGCGGCGGAAATCGGGCTGAAACTCGTCCACAAAGCCCGCCGGGAAGAATGGTGCTGCCTGCGCTTTTGCCGCTGATTGCTGGCCACCTTAAATCCATTGCTTAAATCATGATAGCGAAAATGAAAAAGGTTTACCTCTTACTGTTAGCCCTGGCACTCTGCGGCCTGCGGCTGGAAGCTCAGCGCCTGGAGCGCTTTTCCGATGATTATGCCGAATTCCTGCGCCAACTGGAAGAATACATGACTGCCAGCAAGCGCAAAGCCCTGGAAGACGCCTACACCGATTTTGCTAAAGTGTTCAACAGTGGCTCATTTGACGAGGAAGAGTCCAAACAAATCCTCAAGACCGGCAATGCGATGCTGGAGCAGCGCATGACCGCTGGCCCTTATTTTGAGAACTACCTCCAAGCCCTGACCCTGGTCAAAAATACGGATGACCCCAAGCGCCGCTTTAAGGAGTGGCATACCGTGCTTGACCAAATCCTGGGCAACATCCAAAACCGGAACTTAAAGCCTTTCGACGAGTTTGTGAAATTCTCCATCCCTTTCTTTCAGCGCCAGGCTATCCGGCATTCCGATGCTGGGGGCACGTCCTGGTATGCCCTGTTCAGCGACTACAAATTCAACTACACTGCTGGGCAGCCCAGCGTGGTATTTGACAAACTCGATTTGATGGCCAACCGCCGTACGGACACCTTATTCATCTATCAAACCTCTGGCACCTTCCTGCCCATCGAGCGTACCTGGAAAGGGCAGGGTGGCCGGGTGACCTGGGAGCGCCATGGCCTGGGCCCGGAGGTATATGCCGAGCTGGATCAATATGAGTTTGAGGTCATCAAAAGCTTGTACGAGGCCCAGAATGTCAAAATGCACTATCCAATGTTTTTTGGCAATGTAGCTATTGAAGGGAGTTTAAGTGATAAGCTCATCGCTGAAAATGATGCTACGGTGGCCGGCTTCCCGAAGTTTGAGTCTCGGCAGCGGGTCCTGGAGGTCAAAAACATCGGCGAAGGGGTAACCTACCGCGGCGGTTTCCGCCTTAGCGGCGCTACAGTTTATGGCTTTGGCACCAAAGACACCCCTGCCCACATCAACATCGTAGATAAAAACAGCAAGGCTTCCTTCAATGGCTATTCAGAATTATTTACCATCCGCAGGGAGGAAATGATTTTCGGCCGCAAGGTGGTAGGCACATTGCTTTTTGGGCAAGATTCCATCTACCATCCTGCGCTCGAATTGCGCTTCAACATCCCTAAACGAGAGTTGGCCTTCACCCGAAGTGACAATGCTGACGGCAAAAACCCCTTCTTTAGCTCACTGCACAACATCAACTTGCATGCCGACCACGTTACGGTTTATCTCGATCAGGATGCCATCGCCATTGGCCGGTCGCGCATGCCCATTGTGGCCAAGCCCGTCATCGAGTTCGAATCACTGGACTATTATACAGAAAAAGACTACAACCGCCTGCAGAGCATCTCTTCGGTCAACCCCATCGCTACTTTAAAGGTGATGTGCGAAAAAGAAAATACCCGTATCCTGCCTGCCGACGAAGTAGCTCGCAAGCTCAACCCTCGCTTTTCCATCGACAATATCCGCAGCCTGCTCTTTGATATGGTGGCTCGCGGCTTTATCAACTACGATAGCGATACGGAGATGGTTATCGTTAAAGACAAGGTATTCCTCTACGCTGATGCCTACCGCAAAAGGATCGATTATGATGTATTGCGTATCGAGTCGGAAACCGACAGCGTCAATGCCATCATGTACCTGAGCGACAACCGGATTGACATCGAGGGGGTGAAATTGGTGGAATTCAGCGAAAAGCAAAAGGTGGCGATGAAGCCCATCAATCAAGAGCTCACCATGCTGGACGACCGCAACATAGACTTCGACGGTACGGTCTTTGCCGGCTTTTCTACCATGGAAGGCAAGGGATTCCACTTCAAATACGCCCCCTTTCAAATAGACCTGGATTCCATCCGTTACTTCGATCTTTTCGTGCCTACCGGCAAAATAAACAACGACCAACCCGAAGCGCTCTCTATCGGATCTCGCATCGAGCACCTCACTGGCGTGCTGCTCATTGACGCCCCCTCCAATAAATCGAGCCAGGAAGAAATCCCCATGTTCCCTTCTTTGCAAAGCAAAGACAATTCCTTTGTTTTCTACGACTATAAGTCGACCCAAAACGGCGCTTATGCCCGGGATTCGTTTTACTTCCAGTTAGACCCCTTCAGCTTCAACCACTTGGATTACTATACCCGGGATGATGTCCAGTTTGAAGGCACCATGATCACCTCTGAGATGTTCCCGCCCTTCCGGCAGATCGTCTCTCTGCAGGAAGACGAATCACTGGGTTTCATCCACAAGACGCCATCCGAGGGCTATCCGGCTTACCAGGCGAAAGGCAATTACGAAGGCCAGCTTAGCCTCAGCAACAAGGGTTTGCTGGGCGAGGGCAAAGTCAAATACCTCGGCGCCGTTATCAATTCTGAAGATATCATCTTCATGCCCAAGCAGATGCTGGCTAGCGCCAAACTCTTCGACCTGGAGGAAAACCGCGAAGAAGAAGTACCCCGCGCCCAGGGCTTTGATGTGAAAATCGACTGGCGCCCTTATCAGGATAGCATGTACATCCGCTCTGAAGAGGCGCCTTTTGCTCTTTTCCATGAGGGGCTGCATACCCTGGCGGGCACCCTCATCCTCACTCCTGGCGGCTTGAAAGGGGACGGCGTTTTCGATTGGGACAAGGCAACCCTGACGTCCCGCCTGTTTTCCTTTGGCGCCTTTTCGGCCAAAGCCGATACGACCGATGAGGTGCGCATCAAAACCCAGGACCTCAAAGACATCGCCCTGAAAACCAAACTGGTGAAAAGCGACGTGGACTTCGATGAGCAAATGGCGACTTTCCTGGCTAACGACGAATTCCTGGAAACAGAGCTGCCCGCTATCCAATACAAAACTTCCATGAACGAGTTCACCTGGGATATGGCCAAGGAGCACATCCTCTTCAAATCAGACCCCAACAAGCCCGGACGCTTCGTCTCTCTCCACCCCGATAAAGATTCGCTTTTCTTCGAAGGCAGCGACGCTTTTTACGATTTAAAAGCCGACCAGTTGAAAGTAGAGGGCATCCCCTTTATCGTTTCTGCCGACGCCTTCATCTATCCCGACAGCAACCGCGTGGAGATCAACCGCGGCGGCGCGATGGCCAAACTGGAAAACGCCCGGATCATCGCCGACACCATCAATAAGTATCACGTCATCAACCGGGCCAGCGTGGATATTAAGGGCAAGCGAGAATACCACGCCAAAGGGTTTTACGAGTACAATATTGGCGACAAGGAACAGGAAATCGAGTTTAATGATATCTCCGGCCAACCCATCGGTAAAGGTGCATATCGCGACAAGCTGGCCCTCACCCGGGCTACTGGCTTGGTGAAGCCTGATCAGAATTTTTACATCGACCACAAAACGGAATTTCAGGGCACCATCAGCTTGGAGGCAGAATCGAGGAACCTTTCTTTTGACGGCTTTGCCCGCCTGGATTCCGAGAAATTGCCGCACCGTATTTGGTTCACCATCAAATCCAAGGCCGATAAAAAAGACCTTGCAATCAGCTTTGATGAACCAAAGAGCTTCGAAGGCGACCCGCTAGCAACTGGCTTCTTCCTCAGCCGGGAAAAAGCCGAAGCCTACCCGCGGGTGATGATGCCCCTATTCATGCGCAAAGACCGCCCCTTGCTGCCGGTGAAGGGTGTTTTCAAATACAATCAGGAAAGGGATTATTTTATTTTTGGCGATTCGCTTCGCATCACTACTGATGGCAGCATCGGCAACCAGCTCATCCTGCACAACAAAGATGGCAGGGTAGAAGGCCATGGCCGCTTCAATATCGGCACCGGCCTCACTTATATCAAGGTGGATGCAGCCGGCATTGCCCGTTCTAAATTTATCGAGCAAGTGCAAGATGGCGAAGATATGCTCATCTCAGATACCGCTTCTTTTGCCCCCCTGGCCCGGCGCGATGTGCAGTATGAAGTAGAAGCCGACTTTATGGCCGGCGTCTCCCTCATCGTACCGGACAAGCTCATGAAGATCATCCTCACGGATATTCAATCCATGACCTTTGATGCTTCATCCATTGTTTACCTCAATGATCTGAACTTCTTCCGCCCTGCCCTACTCAACCTCCTGCCGCCAGGCAGAGAAGCCGATGAAGCCGTCAGGACCCTGGGCCTGGGCATACTCGATATCCCTAAAAAGGTTAACCCTTACACCTTCCTTTTCAGCAAACTGCCCATGAAGTGGAATGTGGACTACCAGTCCTTCGTATCCGCTGATACCAAGCTGGGGGTAGCCAGTATCAATGGCGAACCGATCAACAAACTACTGGAGTGCTATGTAGAATTCAAAATGCCCACTAATGACGATGACCGGGTTTATATCTACCTCAAATCTCCCAGCGAATTATTCTATTTCTTTGGCTACAAACAGGGCATCCTCAGCGTCACGTCCAACAACCCGGCTTTCATGGATGAGCTGGCCGCCATGAAAGCCAAAGACCGCATTATGAAAATGCCTGATGGCAACACCTACGAAATCCAGGACGTGGACGTGGGCAGCGCCCGGCAGTTTGTCAACCGGGTGAAAGCAGCGGGGAAATGATGCCGGGAGCGAAGGAATAAATGCTTGTTTTTCAACAGCTCAAACAAACAGCCTTAGGGGAGCGCCCCCAATGAATAAAGAGTAATCATGCCAGACTTTCGCACCATAGTCCCTCTGCCGGAATACCCCTTCCGCATCGGATATCACGACCAGGTGCTGAGCGTGGGCTCTTGTTTCGCCGAGCATATCGGTCAATATCTGGCAGAGCGGCACTTTACCAGTTTGCTCAACCCCTTTGGCATCCTGTACAACCCCGCCTCCATTGGGCAAGGCCTGGAGCGGCTGCTGCAAGATGCCCCCTTCAAGGCCGAAGAGCAGTTTGAGCATTTGGGGCTGTGGCACACTTTTTGGCATCACGGGGCATTTTCCAACCCCGACCGCGCGCTTGCCCTGGAGGGCATCAACCGCGCCTATCGGCAGGCCCAGGCTTTTTTGCTGAGCGCCAACCGCTTGATCATCACGCTGGGTACCGCTTTTGTCTTTGTCTATCGGGCCAGCGGGGAAATAACAGCCAACTGCCATAAACTCCCCGGCAGCGCTTTTGAGCGCCGCCGGCTGAGCACCCGAGAGGTGCTCGCTGCCTTGGAGCCTCCGCTGCTCAACCTCCAAGCCCGGCAGCCGAGTTTGGAGATCATCCTTACCGTCAGCCCGGTACGGCACATCCGCGATGGCTTGATCGAAAACCAACGCAGCAAGGCAGCTTTGCTGCTGGCAACAGCAGAATTGTGCCAACAACACGGCTTTATCCACTACTTCCCCGCCTATGAAATCATGATGGACGAGCTGCGCAGCTATCGCTTTTACGCCGCCGACATGCTCCACCCCAGCGCCGAGGCAGTAGGCTACATCTGGGAGCGCCTGAGCCAGGCTTGCTTCGACGAGCCGACCCGGCAGTTAATCGCTAAAATCGAAAAAATCAGAGCGGCCAGCCTACACCGCCCTTTCCACCCGCAGGCCTCCTCACATCAGCAGTTCCTCCGGCAACAACTTCAACAAATTGAAGCCCTGGAAAAGGAGGCCCCTTTTCTGAGGCTGGGGGAAGAGCGGAGGCGCTTTGAAGCGCAGTTAAATACCCCTTGATATCCTTACAGGCTAGGCGCATGGAGCGCAGGTGGAAACTGGATGCAATCTCCACCAAAATATTATCTTTGCAGCCACAGCAAGCCAAACCATTGTGAACACCACCGATCAACCAGGCCGTATCCCGATATTTTCCCGCGAGGTTGGGGGGCGCATCGCTGTGCTTGCGCTGATGCTAGGGCTATTAGCCCTACGCTTCCCCGACTTCTTCCAGTACCCCAACAGCCGGGTCATCGAGCCTTATGGCGATGGATATAAGGTGTATGCAGTGATGGAATATCACGCCCGCTGGGACAGCTCCTACACCCGCTTTCAGGGGATGAACTACCCCTACGGCGAACACGTGGTGCCGGCCGATGCCCAGCCGCTCCTTTCCAATGCCCTCAAACTAGGCAGCTACTTCTTTGGCGATTTGGCGGGCTATACCCGAGTGGTCCTGCACTTCTCCCTGCTGCTATCCTTGCTGCTATGCGCCTACTTCCTCTACCTCATCCTGCACAAGCTCAATATCCCTATATTATGGGCTGTAGCCATCGCCATTGGATTGGCCTTTCTCTCGCCCCAGATCATGCGCATGATTTCCCATTATGGCTTGGCGCAGGCGGCGGCTTTGCCAGCTCTGCTCTACCTGTTGCTTCGGCTGGAGGAGACGCATAGCTGGCGCATCAGCATCTGGATTGCCCTGACTGTGACGGCCTTTGCGCTCATCCATTTCTACTTTTTCGCCATCATGGCGCTTTTTATCTCCCTATACCACTTCTTCGGCTTTTTGCGCAAACCTTCGTCCCGGCGCTTCATGCGCTATGCCTTTCACTACAGTATCCAGATTTTGCTCCCGCTGTTTTTTTTCTACTTCTGGATGAACCATAACGACCTGGTAACGGACCGTACGCCACAACCCTGGGGTTTTTTCAACTTCCATGCCATCTGGGAGAGTGTTTTCACCTCCCTTACCCAGCCGCATTTTCAATGGCTGGATGCGCAGGTCATCAAAATAGAACCGACGGAGGTTGAAGGGCGAGCTTATGTTGGGCTCGTAGCCACGATCGGCACCCTGGTGTTGCTAACGCGCTGGATAGCAGGCCGCTTCCGAGAGCCTGTCGTGCGCGCTGGCGGGGCCTATCAGGGCTTTCTGAATAAAGCTTTCTGGGCTAGCACCCTGTTGGTATTGTTTTCGTTTGGCTACCCTTTCACTATACCAGGGCTTGAAGGCTGGCTCGATTATGCCGGCCCGATCCGCCAGTTCCGTTCGGTGGGCCGCTTCAACTGGGCTTTTTACTACGTCATCAACCTCATCGCTTTTGCCGAGTTGTGGCGCTGGGTAGAGCGGGCCTCCTGGCGCCAGGCTATTGCCGGGTTAGCCTTGCTGCTCCTGGGCTTCGAGGCCTATCATTTTTGCACCACCCCCGACCTGCGCCTGGACGAGGTAAGGGAGTTGCAGCCCGGCCAGCGCTATACGGATATTGAAGGTATTAATTACCGAGATTTCCAGGCTTTGCTCACCGTTCCTTACTTCAATATCGGCTCTGACAACCTCTGGTATCATGGCGAAGGGGAAATCGTACCCCGCTCGCTCACCCTTTCTACCCAGAGCGGCCTACCCACCACCAGCGCCATGCTCACCCGCACTTCCTTATCCCAGACGCTTAAACAGGCGCAGCTGGTATTAGAGCCTTATCGCCTGCCCCGCATCCTCGAAGATTTCCCCAATCAAAAACCGCTGCTGCTGATGGTAGCCAACCATCAATTCGAACAGCAAAAAGAAAAATACCAGCATCTCCTGGACGGTACGCAGCTGCTACACGAAACCGATGCCTATCAGCTTTTCCGCCTGCCGCTGCAAGCCTTTAGCGAACGCATCGCTGCCCGAACTCTGGCCATCAGCCAAACCATTGCCCAGGATACGCTTTCGCTCCACCCGCATGGGGCTTTCCTCTCCAGGGATACTGCCCAGGATTTTTATTACTTCGGGCTGGATAGCCTGAGCGCTAGCAAAACCTACCGCGGCAAGGGCGGTTTTGAATTCCCTGGCGCAGAAAAAAGCCTCCTTTATGATGGGCCGATGCCCCGGCAGCTAGCCGGTGGGTGGTATATCTTGTCTTTCTGGCTATATTTGCAGGAAGACATGGCCGGCCGTTCCTTCCTGGAAATTGAAGAGTACGCGCCCGCCAGCGGCGAAGGCGTCAACCGGCAGGCCCATCAAGTCTATTATAACCTCAAAGCCCTGGATGACGACGACTGGGGGCTTTTAGAATTCCTCATTGTACCAGCGCGCGAGGATACACACTTCCGGGTAATTATCCACAACCCAGAGATGGGCAAACGGCAGCTGCATCTCGACGAACTGCTCATCAGGCCAGAAAGCTCCGAGGTTTATCAGCAGGGAGCAGGCTTTGTGTGGAAAAACAACCGCTGGTATCCTGTAGACTAACAATTTGGTGCTTATCTTTGCAAAAATCCCCAAGCATGGATTTGTTGATTAAAAACGCAAACATTATCAACCCCAATGGTGCCTACCATGGCACCCAACAGGATATCTTCATCCGCGAGGGGCAAATCGAAGCGGTCGGAACGGGCTTGACCGCTAAGGACACGCCGGTAATAGAGGGCGAACAGTTGTGCGTATCGATGGGCTGGATGGACCTGGGTACCCAAATCGGCGACCCGGGCTATGAACAGCGCGAGAGCTTGCATACGGCAGCAGCAGCAGCAGCAGCGGGAGGCTTTACCGCTATTGCCTGCCAACCCAATACGAACCCGGCTATCCATTCCAAATCGGAGGTGTTGTACATTAAAAACAACACCCGGGAAATGGCCACTGCTTTTTACCCTATCGGTGCCATCTCCCGCAATTGTGCCGGCAAAGAGTTCACGGAGATGATCGACATGCAGGCCGCTGGTGCCGTAGCTTTCTCCGATGGCAAAAAAACGCTGCAGCACAGCGGCATGATGCTGCGCGCCCTCCAATACGTGCGCGCATTCAATGGGCTGGTCATCAATCAGCCACTCGATCAGGATATCGCTGGGGAGGGGCTGCTGAACGAGGGCTATACCTCTACTTCGCTAGGCCTGCGGGGGATCCCCTCCATCGCTGAGGAAATCATGGTACAGCGCGATCTGCACCTACTGGAATATACCGGCAGCCGCTTGCACCTCTCCGGCTTGTCCACTGCCGGGGCGGTGGAAATGGTGCGCCGAGCCAAATCTCAAGGGTTGAAGGTGACCGCCTCGGTTGCCGCCATCAACCTCGCTTTTGATGATGCGGCATTGGAAGGCTTCGATGTAAACTTCAAAGTGTTGCCCCCTTTGCGCAGCCGGGCCGACCAGGCCGCCCTGCGTGCTGGACTGCTCGACGGTACCATCGACGCTATCCACTCCAACCACTTGCCCCTGGAAGAGGAATTAAAAAAGGTAGAATTCCCTTATGCCAGCTTTGGCGCTATTGGGCTGGAAAGCATGTACGCTCTTTGCAAGACCTTCCTTGGGGATTGGTTAAGCGACGAGTTGTTTGTGGAAAAAGCCGCCATTGCACCCCGAAAAATCCTGGGCTTGCCTATGCCCGCCCTCGAGCTGGGCCAGCCCGCAGAGCTAACGGTTTTTAGCCCCGCCCAAAAATGGGTTTACCACCGGGAGCAGGGCTACTCCCGCTCGCACAACTCGCCTTTCTTCGGCCAGCAGTTCACTGGCCGGCCGCTGGCGATCATCAATCGCAATTTGTCGTTTATCCATAGCAATACATAGAAAAAAACTCCCTTGCAGCCTATTTTCCCTGCAACTTCTGCTCCTATTATTCACTAATAAAACCCTCTTCTAATGAGTACACTTGACAATCTGAACGAAACGAATCAGCCATCCAATGTTTCACCCTGGCCGGGAGCCTTGCGCTATGGCTTGATTACCGGGATGGCGCTGGTAGCCATTTCCTTGCTCCTGAGCCTCGCGGGCGTCGTGGACCCGACCAACCAGAGCAACCCTGGCAACTGGCTGGCCAGTATCTTTTCTTATGCCATCATGATAACGGGCATGGCCATGGCAGTCAAAAACCATCGCGACAATGAGTTGGGCCGTTACATCAGCTTCGGACGTTCTTTTCTGGTGGGCTTCATCGTCATTATCGTGGCATCCGTGCTGTCGCTAGTGTACACCTACGTCTATTTCACCGTCATCGACCCTGGCATGCTGGAGTCTATCCTGGAAGCATCACGCGATCAGATGATCGAGCAGCGCGGCCTTTCCGAAGAAGACGCTGATCAGGCCATGGCTATGACTAGCTTTATGTTTACCCCGGGCATGATGGCACTTATTGGGACGCTGGGCTCGGCTTTATTCGGGGCTATTTTTGCCCTCATCGTCGCTGCTATCATGAAACGCAACCCACCGGAGGCATTTTAAGGAGGCGCTTTTAAGCTTTTGTGCTATTTTTGCATTTCATAAATAGCACTTTCATGCCGAAGAACACCGCCGTCAGATACGGCTTAATAGCAGGGATAGGCATCGTGGCCTACTTCCTGCTATTTTATAGCATCAATGCCCGCCTGCTGTTCAACCCCTGGGTATATTGGGCCTCCCTGGGCGTCTATTTGGCGCTGATGTGGAAAGCGCTGCAAGATCAACAACAGGCGGCCAAAGGGCCACTACCTTTCAAGGAGGGCTTGCGCACAGCCTTCCTCATCTTCGTTATCGCCAATCTCATCTATTATCTATTCTATTACCTCCTCTTCGGCCTGCTGGACCCAAGCCTGGTGGAGCTGCAAAAAGAGGTGATGCTGGAAAGCCTGGAACAATCCCGCAGCTTGTTGTCTGAAGAACAACGGGAGGAAATGCTCCGGTCACTGGAAAACGGAGAGTTGGATATCACCCCCGGCAAGGTGTTTTTTACTTTTGTACGCAGCCTCATTAGCGGCTTCGTGCTTTCTGCCGGGCTGGCAGCCCTGGTCAATCGGATGTAGTTTTCGGGCAGCACAAGCGGGGGGCTATGGAATTACTTGAAAAAATGCTTTTTACATACGACCAACAACATGGATTTATCAATCGTCATCCCCCTTTTCAATGAAGAGGAATCACTGCCGGAACTGGAAGCCTGGATACGCCGGGTAGCCGAAGGGCAAGGCTATGCCTACGAAATCCTCATGATTGATGACGGCAGCAAGGACGGCTCCTGGGGGGTCATCAAACAATTGTCCGAGGCAGACCCTAGGGTGCGAGGCATCAAATTCCGGCGCAACTACGGCAAATCGGCAGCGCTGAATATCGGCTTCCAGGCTTGCAAAGGTAAAGTGGTCATCACCATGGACGCCGATCTGCAAGATAGCCCCGATGAGATCCCCGAACTCTACCAGATGATCAGCGAGGGAGGTTTCGACATGGTATCCGGCTGGAAAAAGAAACGGCTCGACCCGGTTTTCAGCAAAAACCTGCCCAGCAAGTTTTATAATTGGACGGCGCGCAAGATGACGGGGATCAAATTACACGACTTCAACTGCGGGTTGAAAGCCTATCGCAGTGCGGTGGTGAAAAGCATCGAGGTTTATGGTGATATGCACCGCTACATCCCCGTGCTGGCCAAATGGGCGGGCTTCAAGCGCATCGGGGAAAAAGTAGTGCAACACCAAGAGCGCAAGTATGGGGAGACGAAATTTGGCATGGAACGCTTCATCCGCGGCCCGCTGGATCTGATGTCGGTCATATTCATCTCCAAATTCGGCAAGCGGCCCATGCATTTCTTTGGTACCTGGGGCCTGGTTTTCTTCTTGCTCGGCTTTATTATCCTGGTTTACCTCAGCATCGCCAAACTAATTTACCAGGCTTACGGCATTGCCGATCGGCCTTTGTTCTATTTTGGCATCCTTACCCTGATCATCGGCACCCAGCTATTCGTCACTGGTTTTCTGGCCGAGCTGGTGAGCCGCAATGCACCCGACCGGAATCATTATTTGGTGGAGGAGGAAATCTAGGGCCGTCCGCTCATTGGGCAGTGGCGGATCGCTGCTGCCCAATGAGCGAAGTGCCTAGCGTCCATACAACTCTTTACCGGCTTCCTCGTACTTATCACCCTTGGCCCACCAGGGGCGTTGCTCCCAATCAGCGATTAGGCGGGCGATGCGGGCATAGGCGCTGGAATATTTGTGCAAGTAGTCAAAATCGATGGTATCCGGGTTATCGCCGGGCTGGTGGTAGTATTTGGAGATTGCTTCGTCGAAGGCCGTGGTGCCAGGGCTGATATTGATCGCCGGCACACCTTTCAGGGCGAAAGAGACGTTGTCGGAGCGGTCGTACAGCCCCTGTTCCGGAGCTGGGTTGGGGAAGACATCCAAACCAAAGACATTGGCCCCCGACTCGGTGAGGGCATCTATGCCGGTGCGGCCATGGCCGATGACGGAGAGGTAAGACACATCGTTGTAACCCGCACCGTCCGTATTGAGGTTGAAGATGGTCTTATTCAGCGGGATAAGCGGGTTATCAGCATAATAGCGGCTGCCCAGCAAGCCCAACTCTTCGCCGGTAAGCGCCAACAGGATGACCGAGCGGCGCGGCGGCTGCCGGGACAGGGCTTTGGCGGCGGCCAACAAAGCCGTTGTGCCCATGGCGTTGTCGCGGGCTCCGTTGAAGATGCTATCTTCTGGCGTATAGGGCATACCGCCGTTTTTACCAGTACCGACGTGGTCGTAGTGCGCGCTGAGCAGGAGGTACTCATCCCGTAGTTCAGGGTCGCTGCCCGGGATGATGCCGATGACGTTTTGCGAAGGCATGGGCAGGCGAGAAAAGCCTTTGCTATTGAGCTCAGCTTTCAGCCTCTTGCCTTCCTGCAGCCGTTGGATGTTGTCGTCCTTTGCCTCTGCCTTCAGCCAACCATAAATAATGGGCTGCCCCCCAGCCTCCGGTTGGGCCAGGGAGAGCGTTTCTTTATTAAAAAAAGAGAGGAAAAAGCCCCAGGGGAATTGCAAGCGATACAGCTCAATCAGACCCGCTGCGCCTTTTTGCCGAGCGATTTCCTGCTTTTTGCCGATGGAGGTGAAGACCGTCATCATATCGCTATTCTCCGGCGTACCCGGCAGCACAAAGACGATTTTCCCTTTCACATCCAAGCCTTTATAATCATCGTAACCTGATTTCTCATCGGCCCACCCGTGGTTGGCAAATACTGCCTCGGTTTTGAGGCCATCGGCATTGCCCAGCATAATCAGCATATTGTCGCCCTGGCGGTATTCGCTTTTGTTGAGCAGCAGGCGGGCTTCAGTGGGCGGGGAAGTGGCTTCAAACGCAATGGGCTGGAAATAGCCCTTTGCGCCTGGCGCTTGAGCTAGCCCGAGGGCTTCAAACTGAACGGCGATATAACGGGCGGCAATATTGTTGCCTGGCTCGCCAGTACGGCGGCCCTGCAGCTCATCCGAAGCCAGGAAGCGCAAGTGGGCTTCCAACTCGGATTTTTCCAGCTCAAACTCGGGCAATGCCCGGCTGCTTTGGGCAAGCAAGCTGAAAGACCATAGGAATATTAAAAACAAAAGGGACAGGAACTGCTTCATGATTTTAATCAATTTTCACGCAAAGTAAACACCAGAAGATGAAAGCGGGCAGGTTTTCTACCAAAACCAAACAAATAAAGATGAACTGTTAAGAACGTTTAACACTAAAAATCTGCCTCAGTTGTATTTATTGTTTTGAAATGCCGATTAAAAGCTGGTAATTTGGTGAAATATTGTGCCTACATGAAGCAGCCTCTACTCTTTTTCCTGCTGCTCTTCTCCTTATCCACCCACTCTGCGGGCCAGAGCCTGCTAGAGCAAGTCGTTAGTATATCCCTGGAAGAAGCCTCGGTGGAAGAAGGCCTTTACCAATTGATGGACCGGCATGATATCACCCTATCCTTCAGCAACGACATCCTGCCCTCAGCACGGGTATCCCTCTATCTGGAGGGCGTACGCCTGAAAACAGCTTTGCGCGAACTGCTCAGCGGCAGCGGGCTGCAATTTCAGGAAGTGGGCCGCCAAGTAGTCATTTACCTGCCTCCCGCCGCTGTTTTCACTATCAGCGGTTTCCTGGAAGATGCCCGCAGCGGCGAACGCCTGGCCAATGCCAGCATCATCGAGCTGAATAGCGGCAAGGGCACCGTTTCCAACTACTATGGCTTTTACAGCCTTACCCTGCCGGCCGGCAAGGCCCGGCTGGCCTATTCTTATCTCGGTTACGAACCGCTCACGAAAGAACTGATGCTGCGCGAAAACCAGCAGATCAATTTGTCCTTGCAAGGGAGCCTCAACCTGGCGCCGGTGGAAGTAGTGGGCCAGCGCATCACGCCCCTGCCCCAATCGCCAACGGCAGGCAGTGGCCACGATATCGATTTGTATGAAACGGAGCACTTGCCCACCTTGGGTGGCGAAGCAGACATCATGCGGCTGGCGCATCTGTTGCCGGGGGTTCAGACTGGCGCCGAAGGCATCGGGGGCTTGCACATCCGCGGCGGCGACAACGGCCAAAACCTGATTATGATAGACGGGGTGCCGGTGTACAACGCTTCACATGGCGCAGGCCTGCTCTCGGTTTTCAATGCCCATGCTATCCAATCGGCCCGCCTCATCAAAGGCGGCTTCCCGGCCCGCTACGGCGGCCGGCTCTCTTCGGTGCTTGACATCCGCACCCGTGAAGGGAACCGCAAAGCTTTCAGCGCCCGAGGCGATATCGGGATGTTGTCGGGCAAGCTTCTGATCGAGGGCCCTATCGTGCCGGAAAAGGGCAGCTTCTTGATCTCCGCCCGGCGGTCTCTGGTCGATTGGTACCTGGAGCCGCTGAGCCGCAGCATCAAAGCCGAAAAAGGGGAAGACGGCTTTGTCGGCTACCGCTTTCACGACCTCAATGCTAAATTGAATATGGAGCTCTCCAGCCGCAGCCACCTCTATTTCAGCCTCTATTCTGGCGCTGATAGCTACTCCAATACCGGTACCAGCTTCGATACCATCAGGCAAGGCACGCAGGCTTACCGCCACGAAAGGTATTACCTGGACCAGGTCAGTTGGGGCAATACCGTAGCCTCTTTGCGCTGGAACTATTTGTTCAGCGATAAGCTCTTCGCCAATTTTTCGCTGACCCACAGCAGCATGAACAGCCTCATCAATTATGCCAAGGCCGATTCGCTGCTCAACCAGGCCACCGGCCTGACCCTCAACCGTTCTTTTGGGTTGGGGTATTTTTCCAGCGGCATCCAGGATTTCGGCGCCCGGCTGGATTTTGACTACATCCCATCGCCCCGCCACTACCTCCGATTCGGGTTTAATAGTACCCATCACACCTTCCAGTCTGGCTTACTAGTGGGCTCTGAAGAGAAATCCGAAGGCGGCAATGGCAAGCCTATACCGCACTTACCCGATTTAACGCAACAGATAAGCGCGCTGGAGACATCAGCTTATGTGGAAGATGAATTCAAGCTGGGCGATAAGCTGATCGTCAATGCCGGCTTGCATGCTGCTGCTTTTGCCGTGCGCCAACAGGCCTACTGGTCCTTGCAGCCGCGCCTATCTGTCAACTGGCAGGCTGCGCCTGCCTGGTCGTTGGAAGCCTATTTCAACCGGATGCAACAGTTCGTCCACCTTTTATCAAACTCCGCTATCGGGCTGCCGACCGAACTGTGGGTGCCTTCAACCGAGGCCGTCAAACCACAGGCTGGCTGGCAAACTGGGCTAGCTGCCAACCACACCCTGGCCAAGGGTTGGTCTGTCAGCCTGGAGGGCTACTACAAATCGATGCGCAACCTGCTCTCTTATATAGAAGGTGCGCCATTTCTAGACGATTGGGAGAAAAACGTTACCTCTGGCGATGGCAGCGCTTATGGCATGGAAGTGCTGCTGCGCAAAAGCGAAGGCAAGTTCCGGGGTTGGGCCGCTTATGGGTTGGCCTGGGCCGACCGTCAGTACGAGGCAATCAACAACGGCCAGCGCTACCCCTATAAGTTTGACCGCCGCCATGAGTTCAAACTTGCCCTGATGTACCGCGTACACGATTGGATGGATTTATCTGCCAACTGGATTTACAGCACCGGCCTGGCCTTCAGCCCACCTCTAGGGCAGTATGAAATCTTCATCCCCGGCGTGGGGCTGGTGACGGCTATCGATTTTGGACAAAAAAACGCTTATCGCATGCCCGCCTACCACCGGCTGGATGCCGGGGCCAATTTCTATTTGCAAACTGGCTCGTGTACACACACCATCAATATCGGTGTTTACAATTTCTACAACCGCAAAAACCCGCTTTACTACGACTTGCGCTCTACTTACCGCCTGGAAGGAGGCATGGTCAAGACGCAAAGGGAGTTTGTGCAAGCCTGGCTATTGCCAATGCTGCCATCTTTAAACTATTCCGTTCAATTTTAATTGTATATTTGCGAGAGGATAGCGAATATTGCTGCGGCTAGGCTGCAGTTACCGAAAGCGAGATGCGAAAAGATGGGTTTTACCCGTGAAAAAATCATCACGCTCAAATCACACAGCACATTGGCTTAAAAACAAAAGGTGTATGTTTCAGCGGCTACTAATCTTTAGCATACTCGCCACAGCACTCGGCTTCGGGGCTTGTGAAGCTCCGGCCACCCTGGAATTCGGTGGCCCTTCCAACCAGCAACAATTGGTAGTAGTCAGCAATTTTACGCCCAATAATGCGGTACAAGTCGTCGTATCCAAGCTGCGCCCTATCCTGGAAGATGATGCCGTAAGCTACGTGATGAACGCCCAAGTCGAAATTTACCAAGGCGACACCTTCCTGGAAGAACTGGAGCTGGTAGAGCCCAAAGCCAGCAATAGCATCCCATTTTATTCGACAAGCCAATTGCAGCCAGAAGTCAACGTGGTTTATACTATCCGCGTAAGCGCGCCGGGCTATGAGACGGTTATGGCTATGAGTAAAATCCCGGAGCCAATCCGGCTGCGCTCTGCCGAGCTCGACAATTATCAGTTGGAAGAATTGGCCGAAGAAGGCAAGTGGGTGGTGTCTTACCGTTTAAAACTCAGCTTTGAAGACCCCATCGATCAACGCAATTTTTACCACATCAGCCTTTTCCAGCAAATTTTGAATATACAATGGGGTGAAGCTGGCGACACCCTGATCACCAGCGCGGAGCTACGCCCCATCTTCTTCGACCCGCAGGCCAATAGCAAACATCAGGTCGCCCACATCGGTGGCGGCTTGCTGCTCAGCGACGAAGCTTTTGATAGCGCCCTTGCCCAATATGATATCCCCTTGCGCATGGAACTGAAGCAGGGTGAGGAGATGCTCGGCCAATTATTCATCGAGCTGCGTACCGTTTCAGAAGAGTACTACCGCTATTTTTCCGCGCTGAGCCGCCAACGGCATTCCTTCCAATCCCCGTTCTCCGAACCAGTAATCCTGTTTGATAATATCGATGGCGGGCAGGGTGTCTTCGCTGGTTATAATACCGTCAGAGATTCCCTTATGGTACAGTTTTGATTCCGCAACAAAAACTTTCTGGCGAAAAAAAATGCCCGGCGTAGGGGAGGCCCATTCTTTTGGTGTCTCTTCAAACGTGTAGGCGGAATAAAGCACGGTCTCTCCAGTATCGCGTCGCTTTTTGCCTAACGAATGTTGCTTCCATTGAAATTGTTACATTATGAATGCGGAATCCAAAACATCCTTTATCGAGTTGTTCCCCTTATTCTCGGCGCTTTCTGAAGATGAAAAAGCCCAATTGTCTTCCATGATGGAGTACAAGGTAATACCTCGCTACAGCTTTATCTATCTGCCTGGCAATCTTTCCAGCCATCTTTATTTCCTGGCCAAAGGTGCAGTAAAAATCGGCACCCATTCCAGCGACGGCAAAGAAATCATCAAAGCCCTCATCCACCCCACTGCTATGTTTGGCGAGCTGGGGTTGGTAGGTGAAGTGCAGCGCACAGAATTTGCCCAGGCGCTCAAAGAAGATGTGCACCTCTATCAACTCCGGGTAGAAGAATTACAAACGCTGATGCAGCATAACTTTGGGTTGTGCACCAATATGATCAATCAGTTTGGCGGCCGGCTCATGAAGGCGGAAAACAAGCTCGAGTCTTTGATTTTCAAAGACGCCCGCACCCGCATCATCGATTTCATCAAGGATGCCGTGGACAAGCGCGGCTCCCGCATCGGCTACGAAATGCTGCTCAAGCACTCCTTGACCCACCAGGATATCGCCAGCATTACCTGTACTTCCCGCCAGACCGTCACCCTGGTGCTGAATGAACTAAAAAAATCGGACCTCATCCACTTCAACCGGGGGAAAATATTGGTACGGGATATTGCCCGGCTGGCATGAGGCGGTATGATCAGCCCATGACTTATTGAAAAGGCTTGTTACGATGATCTCCATCGCAACAAGCCTAAAGTTTTTTGGTAGCTGTTGTCGCAAAACATCGCTTCGCTCCACTCACCTCTTCTCCTTTGCCCTTTGCCAGCCTTGCTCATAGATTTTCTCGCCACATCTTACGGCAATCCTCTTAAATTTCCGTTACTTCGCAGCTGATTAGCACTAGGCTTAGTGCGGTGGGAATCATCGCCACAGGCCGATCAAAAAACAACTTCTCAAATTTGGCTTTGAGGTCTATCTCCAAATAAAACGCATCAAAAACATGAGCACAAAAACTTTCATCGCGCTAGCCCTGGCCTTGGGCCTCAGCAGCCTTTTGGGTGCACAGAATAAGAAAGAAGACCAATGGGATGTCAATAACCCGCCGGGCGAATCAACAGAAGCGACGCTCACCCTCACCGAGGGTACCTGGATGAACCTGGACGTGAGCCCTGACGGTAAGACCATCGTATTTGACCTGCTGGGAGATATTTATAGCCTGCCCATTGCCGGTGGGCAAGCCAAGCTCCTGCGCGAAGGGCTCGCCTGGGAAGTGCAGCCTCGCTTCAGCCCTGACGGCAAGAAAATCCTCTTCACCAGCGATGCGGGCGGCGGCGACAATATCTGGATCATGGATGCCGACGGCAGCAACGCCAAACAGGTCACCAAAGAGCGTTTCCGCCTGCTGAACAACCCGGCATGGATGCCCGACGGGCAGTACTTCGTCGCTCGCAAGCATTTCACTTCCGGGCGCTCCCTGGGCGCGGGCGAAATGTGGCTCTATCACCTCAGCGGTGGAGAAGGCATGCAGCTCACCGAGCGCAAAAATGACCAGCAAGATGTCAACGAACCCAGCGTCTCACCCGATGGCCGCTACATCTATTTCAGCGAGGACATGTACCCCGGCGGCTATTTCCAATACAACAAAGACCCCAATAGCCAGATCTACGTCATCCGCCGCTATGATCGGCAGGAGGGCAAGCTGGAGGACCTCATCGCTGGCGCTGGCGGCGCCTGCCGGCCACAGGCATCCCCCGACGGCAAAAAGCTCGCCTTCGTGCGCCGCATCCGCACCAAGTCAGTGCTCTTCATCCATGATTTGGAGACGGGGCAGAACTTCCCCCTCTTCGAGGGGCTCGACAAAGACCAACAGGAAGCCTGGGCTGTCTTTGGCGTCTATACGGGTTTCAACTGGACGCCCGACAACCGCCATATCATCATCTGGGGGCAGGGTAAAATCTGGAAGGTAGACGCCACCAGCGGACAGGCGGCCCAGATACCCTTTGAGGCCAAAGCCAAGCACCGCTTCCAGGAAACGGTGCGTTTTGAAAATAAAGCCTATGAGGAGCAATTCACGGCTAACGTCATCCGCCATGCGGTGACTGCTCCTGATGAAAAAACGCTGGCCTTCAGCGCCCTGGGTTACCTCTGGAAAAAGGATTTGCCCAACGGCAAGCCCGCCCGCCTGACTGATGGCACAGATTTCGAGTTCGAGCCGGCATTTTCCCCCGACGGCAAGGAGCTAGCCTACGTGAGCTGGAACGATGAAGAGATGGGTGCCATCTGGCGGCTCAATCTGGCCACGGGCAAAAAGACCCGCGTCACGACGGAAAAGGGGATTTATCGTACGCCCAGCTTCTCGCCAGATGGCAAGCAGCTTGTTTACCAAAAGGAAGGCGGCAACGGCCATCAGGGCTACGCCTTCTGCAAAGAGCCGGGCATCTATATCATCCCCGCTGCTGGCGGCAAGCCCCGCTTGGTGACCCCCAGGGGTGAATTCCCCCTGTTCAGCGCCGATGGGCAGCGCATCTTCTTCCAGTCGGGAGGCTATCTGTTCGGCAGCATTACCAAATCTTACCATAGCATCAAAGCGGATGGCAGCGATGAGAAGAAGCTCTTCGACGGTAAATATGCCCAGCGTTTTGTACCCAGCCCCGACAATAAATGGGTCGCTTGGTCGGAGCTTTACAAAGTGTATATTGCCCCCTTGCCCCTGACTGGCAAGCCCGTGGGCCTCTCGGCCGATACCAAAGCCGTGCCCGTGGCCGCGGTAGCCCGCGATGCTGGCATCAACATCCACTGGTCGAAAGACAGCAAAAAACTCTTTTGGATGCTGGGCGATGAGCTATTCTCCAACGAACTGAAGGAGCGCTTCCTCTTCCTCGAGGGCAGCCGCGACAGCCTGCCGCCGCTGGATACCGTGGGCTTGCGCATAAAGCTGGAACATGCCTCCGACAAACCCCAGGGCAGCATCGCCTTTACCAACGCCCGCATCATAACGATGGAGGGAGATGAAGTCATCGAAAACGGCACTATCCTGGTTGAAGGCAATATCATCCGGGCCTTGGGGCCTGCTGCTTCGGTGCGCCTCCCGCGTGATGCCAAGGTGATCGATTGCAGCGGTAAGACCATCATGCCCGGCCTGATTGACGTGCATGGGCACCTGGGTGATTTCCGCTATGGCCTCAGCCCTCAGCAGAACTGGTATTACTACGCCAACCTGGCCTACGGCGTCACCACCGCCCACGACCCCTCCTCCAATTCTGAGATGATCTTCTCCCATTCCGAGATGATCAAGGCTGGCAACATGGTCGGCCCCCGCCTCTACTCCACCGGCACCATCCTCTATGGTGCCGACGGCGACTTTAAAGCGGTGATCAACAGCCTGGAAGACGCCCGCTCGGCCATCCGCCGCACCAAGGCTTACGGCGCCTTTTCGGTGAAGAGCTACAACCAACCGCGTCGTGAGCAGCGACAGCAAATTATCCAGGCAGCCCGGGAGTTGGATATCCTGGTGGTGCCGGAAGGCGGCTCTTTCTTTTACCACAATATAAGCATGGTGGCCGATGGGCATACCGGCGTCGAGCACAACATACCCGTCGCCCCGCTTTATGATGATGTGGTCCAATTCTGGCGGCAGACCAAGACGCATAACACCCCCACGCTCATCGTCAACTATGGTGGCCTAAATGGGGAATACTATTGGTATCAGCACACCAATGTCTGGGAGAAAGAGCGCCTGCTGCGCTTCACGCCCCGCCCGGTAGTGGACTCCCGCGCCCGCCACCGCACGATGGCACCGGAAGAAGAATATGAAAACGGGCATATCCTCACCTCCCGCTCGCTGAAAAAACTACAGGATGCGGGGGTTAATATCAATCTAGGCGCTCACGGCCAATTGCAGGGCCTGGGCGCACACTGGGAGCTGTGGATGCTGCAGCAAGGCGGCATGAGCAACCACCAATCGCTGAAATGCGCCACAATCAACGGCGCAGTATACCTGGGCATGGACGCGCAGATCGGCTCCCTCAAAGCAGGCAAGCTGGCCGACCTGATCGTGTTGGATGAAAACCCGCTAGAGGACATCCGCAACTCGGAATCAGTGCGCTACACCATGGTCAACGGCCGCCTCTACGATGCAGATACGATGCATGAAATCGGCAATTATGACCGCAAACGCCACCGCTTCTTCTTTGAGCTGGAAGGCAGCGGGAATTCCTGGCCGAGCCTCATGGACAGCCATAGCATGATGCCGACGCAGTGTGCATGTCAGCGGTAATCAGGGCTTCAGCGCCAGGGTTATCGCGATAGTTTTTTTCTATGCTTAGAAACCATTATCTTTGCGCCATCGTCTAATCGAAGCACCACATTGATTCAACATATTTGACAATACATGGATACTTACAGCAACGAATTCAAGCCGAAGTCTTTCTGGCAGCGCCCTGAAGGGGTGACGGGCATGATATTTCTGGGCGGCATCGTTTTGGGCGGTGGTTACCTCATTGCCTCTAACATAGCATGGCTGGTCGGCTTGGCCTCCAATACCCTTTATTTGGCGGTGCTCCTGATTATACTGGCGGCACTGCTTTACATGGTGCTCGACCCTAAAATGCGCAATCTGGTATGGTATAGCTACCGCAGCGTCATGCGTTGGGTGACGGGCCTGTTCGTGCAACTCGACCCTATCGGCATCCTTAAATCTTATGTAGAAGACTTGAAGGACAACCTGCGCAAGATGAACAAGCAAATCAGTATGTTGCGCGGCCAGATGCACAAGCTGCAAGAGATTATCCACAACAACAAGAAACAAATCGAAAGCAACCTGCAATTGGCCAGCAGGGCTCGGGCTAGCAATAAGGAAGCAATCATGATCCTTAAGTCACGCAAGGCAGGCCGCCTGCGCGATTCTAATATGCGCCTTGAGGATTTGTACAAAAAGATGGAGATACTCTACCGCGTACTGAGCAAGATGTACGAAAATTCGCAGGTACTGATGGAGGATATCAAAGACCAGGTAGAGGTCAAGGAGCAGGAGCGCAAAGCGATCCACGCCAGCCACAGCGCCATGCGCTCCGCGATGAGCATCATGTCAGGCGACCCGGATAAGCGGGCGATGTTCGACTCGGCGATGGAAGCCATCGCCACCGATGTGGCCAACAAAGTGGGCGAAATGGAGCGCTTCATGGAGATGTCGGCCAACTTCATGCAGTCCATTGACCTACAAAACGGGATATTCGAAGAGGACGGCTTAAAAATGCTGGAGAAGTGGGAAAAAGAAGGCGTCTCGCTTATCTTGGGTGAAGAGAAACAATCGCTGCTGATGAAAGCCAATGACGAAAACGAAGTCCTCGACCTCAATTCACCGGTCAAGGAGCCAGTGCGCGAGGCCGGGCACCGCAATCAGTACGACAGCTTTTTTGAATGAGCAGCCGTACGGAAGGGCACCTATAATAATCATCCTGCTGCTGACGTTTGGGGCAGTATGATAAAGCCAGCCTTATTCCTTACGATTATCAGCCTGCCTGCCTTATTGGCCGCGCAATCCTATAATACTGCTTTGGGCCTACGCCTAGGTACCGATTGGGGCATCAGCGTACAGCAGCGAATAGGTAAAACCACTACGCTGGAAGGCATCGTGCAATCAAGCCTGCAACGCGAGGAGGCTTTGGTCACCTTGCTGGGAGAGCAGCACTACCCTATGCTCAGCCGCAGATTGAACATCTATGTAGGCGCGGGCCTGCACAAAGGCTGGTTGAACGCCTCCGACGAACACTCGGGCAAGCCTTATAAAGACCCCTTCGGCCTGACGGCCATCGTGGGCGCCGAGCTGTCGCTGGGGCGCTTCAATATCTCTTACGATTTCAAGCCCGCCATCAACCTCGTTGGAGGGCAGCATACTGTTTATACACAGACGGCGGTCTCCCTACGCTATGTCATAGCCAAACGCCCCTGGCTCAAGCAGGACGAGCAGTCGCGGCGAAAGCGCCAAAAAGAGCGCGACCGCCGCCGCCGCAAAGGGAAGGGCTTTAATTGGAAGTTTTGGGAGAATTAGAATATCAATCTACCTCTCCTGACAACTGCACGCTGAAGCGGCCATCCTCAAACTTAGCCAGTTTCTGGTAAAAGAAGCCATCTTCTTCCTGCATTTCATCCAGGGTGCCCTGGTAAAAAACGATGCTACCCGCTTCTTCAACCGCATAAAAATAGCCGCCCGAGCCCGCCCACCAGCCGCCGACAGCAGCCAGGGCATTGGAAGGGATATCATAATCTTCATACGCATCGGGAGAAATGGGAGCACAAGTGCTGGAATTAGCAATCTTGACCTTGTTTTGATTGACGATGGCATAAATAGCGCTTTGCGGAGCGACCTCGTCGGCGCTGACTGTTTCGCATTGCAGCTCGACCTCAAAGCTGGAGGCTTTGGAGGAGCGGCTTTTGTCATTAGCGCAGTTGCCTGCCAGCAGGAGGCCGAAAAACGCTAAAAGGAAAAATTTTGTACCAGGCATGTCGGTTCTATTTGAGCGTAAAAATAGCCTAAAGATTTTTTTGCACAAAGATTCCATTCCTTTTTGGAACTTATTATATCTTTGCAGCGCTTTAGAAAAATGCCGTGTAAATTGTTTCTTTTGCAGCGGCGATTGCACTGTAAAATGGTGGTTATAGCTCAGTAGGTTAGAGCGCTGGATTGTGGTTCCAGAGGTCGCCGGTTCAAATCCGGTTAGCCACCCCAAAAAGCCTTCTTCGGAAGGCTTTTTTTATTTCGGGCAACTGCTGCCCTACTCCGGGCGCTGTTTGAAGGCAATACCAACCATCAATACTTTCCTTTCCACCACTGCTGAAGCTGTGCTTTGATTTTTGCTTCGGCTGGATTTTCTTGAGGCTTGAAGAAGTGGGTGCCGCTGATTTCTTCCGGCAGGAATTCCTGCTCGACGAAGTTTCCCGGAAAATCGTGAGCGTATTGGTAGCCAGCGCCGTAGTTAAGCTCTTTCATCAATTGAGTGGGGGCATTGCGCAGGTGCAAGGGCACGGGCAAGTTGCCAGTGCGGCGCACGAGGCCCTGGGCTTCATTGATGGCCAGATAAGCAGAGTTGCTCTTGGGCGAAACCGCCAGGTAGATAGCGGCCTGCGACAAGACAATCCGCGCTTCGGGCAGGCCGATGGCTTGTACGGCCTGGAAAGCCGTCGTAGCCATGAGCAGCGCATTGGGGTTGGCCAGCCCAATATCTTCAGATGCTGCAATAAGCATGCGGCGGGCGATGAACTTCACATCCTCTCCACCCTCGATCATCCGGGCAAGCCAGTACACGGCAGCATTGGGGTCGCTGCCCCGGATTGATTTGATAAAGGCGGATGCGATATCGTAATGCTGCTCGCCAGATTTGTCGTAGCGGGCGATATTTTGCTGTACCCGTTGCTGCACCAGTTCGTTGGTAATGACTAGTGTTTCGCCCTCTTCGCCAAAATTGCACACCAATTCCAGGATGTTATAAAGCTTCCGGGCATCGCCGCCTGAATATTGCAGCATGGCCTCGTATTCCTCCACTTGGATCGCTTGCTTTTTCAAGTACTCATCTTCCTGCAGCGCCTTTTCGGCCAGGTGGATCAATTCTTCCTTGCCGAGCGGTTCCAGCACATAAACCTGACAGCGAGATAGCAAGGCAGGGATTACTTCAAAGGATGGGTTCTCCGTCGTTGCGCCGATAAGGGTAATAACCCCTTCTTCTACGGCGCCCAGCAGAGAATCTTGTTGTGATTTGCTGAAACGGTGGATTTCGTCGATAAACAAAATGGGGTTGGGGTTATTGAAAAAGCGTTGGCTCCTGGCTTTTTCGATCGCCTCGCGTACATCCTTTACGCCCGAGCTCACGGCAGAAAGCGTCTGGAAAGGGCGTTTCAGCTCGTTGGAAATAATCCGCGCCAAAGTGGTCTTGCCTACCCCCGGCGGCCCCCAAAGGATGAAAGACGGGATTTTGCCCGATGCAATAGCTTGCCTCAAGACCGCACCTTCACCAACCAGGCGCTTTTGGCCCACGTATTCCGCCAGGTGTTTGGGCCTCATTCTTTCTGCTAATGGCTGCATCATCTGAAAAAGCGATTTTTTCGGCTTTCAGGCGTAACCTTTTGCCGTATTTCCCGTAAAGATACATGACAGTAGGCTTATTTTCAATCAAACATCAACTTCTCCGGTATCAGGTTGAAGAACGCCTATCCCTTCCACACTTGATGCGCTTATCCATTAAACCCTGAGCACCGGCTATCAACTACCCCTCTCTTCCCCCTTGGCAGCTATCCCCCCATAGGTAGTAAATTACAAACATTGAGAAAACTAACGTCTATGCTGACTGAATATCAGTTTGCCCCCCAAACCGCTAAGGGAAGCCCCTTGAGTTTGCCGGGTAATTTCCTTTCCCGGTATCTGCCTGCTCCTCAGCCACACCAGATTGACGCCAGCCATGGGGCAGTCATCTTTGGCCAGCAGGGTATCCGCCTGGAAATCCCCCCCGACGCATTTGCTGATATTGAAGGGAATCCTATCCATGGGCTCATCCAACTGGAGCTCCAGGAATTATTTTCTATAGCTGACCTGACCTTATCGGGTATACCGACCACCTCTGAAGACCGCTTGCTGCAGTCCAACGGCTATTTCAGCCTGCAAGCCAGAAAAGGAAGCCGGCAACTCTGCCTGCGGCAAACTATCCATGCAGACATCCCGCTGCGCAAAGCCCCTTCAAAAACGCCAGAACTTTATCCTTTCCTGGCGGGCACGCCCACTATGCAGGCTTTCCAGGCCAAGCGTAGCTTCGATTGGAAGCTGGCTTCCGACAAACCACTGGTCATTCAAGAAATGGGAGGGGTAAGATACTGCCGCTTACCGCTGGAAACGCTTGGCTGGGCAGCTTGCGCCAGCTTCGTTGCCAGCGATTGCCGAAAATATATGGTGACGGCGAAGGTGTCGATGCCGCCAGGTTTTTTTGAACGCGAGCGTGCTTTCCTCGTCTTTCAGGGCTTGCATTCCATTGCGCGCATGTACCCATCCGCTGGCAGATTTACCGCCATCAATATCCCGCGAAAATTTTCTGCCACCGCCGTGGTCATCGGGCAGCAGCAAGGGCAGCTGTACTATGGGCAGAGCCCGCTTAGCTGCATAGCTGACAAGCTGGCACATATCCAAATCAAGCCAGTACAAGAACTAGAGTTGCTGGGCTTGCTGAAATGGTTGTAAACGGGGGCTACCTCAGGTAAGAAGCCCCGTTCATATCTAGTACACAGCCGGTAGTATAAGCCGCTTGCTCTGAGGCCAAAAACAGTATTGCATGAGCGATTTCCCGCGGTTGGGCCACCCGGTTCAGGGGGCTTTGCCTCCGGATGGCTTCGCCGTCCGGGCCGTCGAGGTATTCAGCAGCCATATCCGTCTCTACGAAACCAGGTGCCAGTGCCGCGACAAAGATTTGATACGGCGCCAAGGCCTGTGCTAGCGATTGGCTCAGCGCGTTTAGCCCCGCTTTGGATGCCCCATAAGCCGGATGCATTGGCTCGCCCCGATAAGCGCCCCGGGAAGAAACATTTACGATCCAACCGCCGCCTTGTTTAATCATCTGCTGAGCAGCACAATAGCAGGCAT
Organism: uncultured Phaeodactylibacter sp.; assembly: GCA_964432875.1. Lineage (GTDB taxonomy): Bacteria > Bacteroidota > Bacteroidia > Chitinophagales > Saprospiraceae > JACJYE01. Next base: position 29,847 of record CAYSPJ010000008.1, read on the forward strand.
TCGCTGCTCCAATGAGGTTGACCTCCATGGTACGGCGCCAAGACTCCTGCCATTCCTGATACGTAGCCGTGTCGATGGGATGAGGTTCGAAGATACCGGCATTGTTTACCAGTATGTCTAGCCGCCCAAATTCTTCGATTACGGTTTCAACCATCCGGTGTACGGGCTCAGGGTGGGCGATATCTGCTTTGACGGCCAGGTGCCCCTCACCCGGCAAGCTATCCAGGGTTTGCCGGGCGGCCTCGTTATCGCCCCTGAAATTGACTGCCACTCTGGCACCCTGTTCGGCGAAGGCTAAGGCTGTAGCGCGGCCGATACCCCGTGATCCGCCAGTAATGAGTACGGTTTTATTTTTGAAATTCATGCCCGGAAGTTAGGCAGCTTTTCCCAAGTTTGAAAGCCCCTTCTTGATAAAATATAGCCTGAGGTAAAAAAAATGCGTTTTGGGTGCCCCTACCCAAAAAAATCCTGCCTCATATCAACGATACAAGCAGCGGAAGGCTTAATTTTGCAACCGCTTTTAAAAATCTGAAAATCACTTACCATGGGACGTGCATTTGAATACCGCAAAGAAAGAAAGATGAAGCGCTGGGCCGGCATGGCCAAAGCTTTCACCCGCATTGGCCGGGAAATATCCATTGCTGTAAAAGAAGGCGGCCCGGACCCCAACTACAACCCCCGGCTGCGGTTGGCAATCCAGAACTCGAAAATAGCCAACATGCCCAAGGCCAACGTGGAGAATGCCATTAAAAAAGCTACTTCCAAGGATGCCGAGAGCTTTGAGGAGGTCGTTTATGAAGGCTACGCCCCACACGGCATTGCACTGATTGTAGAAACCGCTACCAACAATACCACCCGTACGGTAGCCAATGTGCGTCATATTTTTTCCAAATACGGTGGCAACCTCAGCACCTCCGGCTCGGTTGACTATATGTTCTCCCGCAAAGCCACTTTCAAGATCGCTGCCGCAGGCCAGGATAGGGAAGAGCTGGAGCTGGAGCTGATCGACTCCGGGCTGGAAGACCTCCGCCAGGAGGATGAGCACCTGGTGCTGCAATGTGCCTTTGAAGACTTTGGCATGCTGCAAAAAGGGCTGGAAGAAAAAGGGCTGGAAGTACTACAGTCGGAGTTGATCCGCATACCCGGCCATACCAAATCATTGCCCGACAATGAGGTGGAAGATGTCATCAAGCTGATCGAAAAAATGGAGGAGGACGATGATGTGGTCAACGTTTTTCATAATATGGACATGAGCGAGTAAGCCTAAAGGGGCTTGTAGCGCCATTTTCAGTACTGCTTTTGCGCTGAAATTCAAAAATATAACGTATTTTTGTGACTGATTAAAGGTATTCTTGCCGTAATCCCATCCGAACAGTTCCGCACCATATCATGCGTTATTGAACCAAGTACTTTATGACTGCTCAGATTTTTAAACGGGAAATTGGCAACCTCTTATTGGAAAACATCCCCGATATCCCCGAAACCATCAGTGAACGGTTGAACCAATATCAAAGCACGCGCGAAGCGGCGGTAGTAGACTGGTTCAATGAGGGCGATGGCCTCTTGGTCAGCACCCGCTTTGGCGAAACGGCTCAATTGCACTTTGTTGGCAATGCCGGCGGAACCCGGCGGCAATTGACTTTTTTCAAAGAACCCGTCTCCAATGCAGCCATGCGCCCCCGCGCCAATGGCTTTTTTTTCTCCAAAGACCTCGGCGGCAATGAAAACTACCAACTCTACTACTACGATTTGGATACGAGCAGCTATGAAAGGCTAACCGACGGGCAAGCCAGGTATGGCAATGCCTTGTGGAGCCGCGATGGTTCGAAGCTCATTTACAACAGCACCAAAGGCAACCAACAGGATCACGACCTCTACATCCTGGATTTTGAAAATGGCCAGGAAGAAAAGCTCATCCTGGCCCGAGGCGGATACTGGTATCCAATCGATTGGGCCCCAGGTGGGCACTATGTAACGGTAATCCAGTATTTATCCATCAGCGAAAGCCATCTGCATATCCTGGATATACGTACTGGAGCGCTTACGCCCATTTTGGTTAAACCGGAAGTGGCTTGCCGGGATGGCTACTGGAGCCCTGATGGCCAATCTATTTACTTTTCCTCCGATGAATTCAGCGAGTGCATGCAGCTCATGCGCTATAGCTTGGAGGATACGGCTTATGCCCCCCTGATCGGACATCAGCCTTTTGAAGTGGAAGACATGAGGCTGTCGCCGGATGGGCATGCCCTGGCTTTCCTGCTCAACGAAAATGGGATATCCTGTCTATACCTGCTCCATACGGCCGATAATACTTGCCGAGATATAAATTGTTTGCCCGAGGGCGTCATCACCAGCCTATGCTGGGATGCCCAAAGCCGCCGCCTGGCCCTGACCCTGGATGCCTCAGATGCGCCGGCCGACGTCTTTGTACTGGAAACAGCTACTTGCAACGTCACCCGCTGGACGAGCAGCGAAGTTGGCGGTTTAGATCCCCGGGCATTTGTCAAGCCTTCCCTAATCCATTATCCTTCCTTCGACTTGGTAGATGGGGCGGAGCGCCATATCCCCGCTTTCTACTATCGCCCCCCAGCCGGGCAAGGGCCTTTTCCCGTGCTGATCTATATTCATGGTGGCCCGGAAAGCCAATTCCGCCCTGGCTTCTCGCCTGTTTTCCAATACTATCTCAACGAATTAGGCCTGGCGGTAATCGCCCCCAACGTGCGGGGCTCTACGGGTTATGGTAAGGATTTCCTCAAGCTCGACAACGGGTATAAACGTGAGGATTCCGTCAAAGATATTGGCAAGTTGCTGGATTGGATCAAGCAGCAGCCGGAATTGGATAGCAGCCGTGTGGCTGTCATCGGCGGCTCCTACGGCGGCTACATGGTGCTGGCCTCCATGGCCCACTTCAACAACCGCCTACGCTGTGGCATCGACGTAGTGGGCATCAGTAATTTCGTCACTTTCCTGGAAAACACTAAATCCTACCGCCGCAATTTGCGCCGGGTGGAATATGGAGACGAGCGCGACCCCCGCATGAGGCGGCATCTGGAGCGCATCTCCCCTACAGCCAATGCCCATAAAATAGCCAAGCCGATCCTGATCATTCAGGGCCAAAACGACCCGCGCGTGCCCGCCAGCGAAGCCGAACAGATGCTGCATGCCATACGCCGCAATGGCGGGGAAGCGTGGTATATGCTAGCCAAGGATGAGGGGCATGGCTTCCGCAAAAAATCCAACCGCGAATTTTATGACAAAACCGTAATCCTCTTTTTACAAAAACACCTGCTGGGAAGCAGCTCCGAGCATTGATAGACGAGCTATGGCTGCCACACCAGATACTTACCTTACCCTTAGCGGGCCCAGTTTGGGCGAATTCCGTGACCGGGGCAGCAAATTCCTGGCTTATGCTTTCCCTGCATATACCGAGCTGGAATGGGCTGCCTGCCTGGAAGAAGTCCGTAAAGAGCACCCCAAAGCACGCCACCATTGCTATGCTTACCGCCTAGGGCTGGACGGCAACAACTTTCGTGCTAATGACGATGGAGAACCCAGCGGCACCGCTGGCCGGCCCATCCTCGGCCAAATCGACAGTTTCGGCCTATCCAATGTCATCGTTATTGTGGTGCGCTACTTTGGCGGCACACTGCTCGGCACTTCCGGCCTGATCAACGCCTACAAGCTCAGCACAGCAGCCGCTTTGAAGAATGCGGAAATCATTGAAAAAACCGTCGAAGATATCTATCGCCTTACATTTGATTATGTACTGATGAGCCAGGCGATGAATGCGATCAAAACCCTCGGCCTGGAAATGGTAAGCCAAGAATTTGGCGAGCGCGGCCTGGTCGATATCGCCATCCGTAAAAGCTTGGCTGCCGATATGCTCCGGCAGCTCAAAGCAAGCGTAGCCAACTTGTATCTGGAAGAAGTGGACGGGTTGTCGGCCATCGAAGGCTTTGAGGTGGAATATCGCTATACGAGATAGCAGGCAAAGCAAACCCTGTCATCAATCCTACTCCTCGCTCAATCTCCTCCCGCCAAAGCCCCCAGCGGAAGAATGGCCGCCTGCGGCACGAAACGTTCGATGACGTAACGCGCCAAGTTGAACCAGCTGGAGGCATGGTCTAGCACCACACTGTCAGAAGATGCGGCGGGGACAGGGCTTTCCTTGAGGGCCGTATCGGGATTGAAGAGCAGCTCTACCTCCCACTGCCAGCGATGCTCAACGGCAGCTTCCAACAGGGCTTGTTTCAGGCGCCCACTATTGGAAACCGGGCGATCGAGATACCACTTAGCATGAGTTATACCCAGCGTTTCCAAGGCCTGGCCTGCCAAAAGGATCGCCTGCTCGGTTTCAATGACTCGCCGATAGGAGCCGTGGATACTGGCCAAATCGCGCAAGCAACCATCTACCCCCTCCAGCAACATGCCGCCCGATAGGGCGCTTTCGATAGTGATAAGCAGGTTAAAACCGTCAATACAGATCGCTTGCCCACGCAGCTCTTCGGGCGGCAGGAGATGGGCAAGCCGTCGGGCAGCTGACTGGACGGAGCAAGCACAACGGCCTACCGCCAGCCTCTGGCGGCTATGTAGGCGATAGCGGTCGCCCACCAGCTTCAGCGCAGCGCGCTCGGTATAACCATGCGAGAGCAACCAGGACAAATCACGAACCCCTTGTTGCAAGGCCGGCAACTGCTTAATAGTAAAAAGATGGGCATCGGCGGGGTGCTGCCCCCGGTGTTTGCGTTTGTCTGGCATGGTCTAAAAATAGCCGATTTTTCTTTGCCATGCTCTGTTTGACTCTTTTTTATTTATTTGGATTTCTCAACGCTTGCATCGAAAAGGGTGTAGGAATGCTCTTAAAAACAAAGGCCGCGCCATTAGGCGCGGCCTCGTACAATAATTATAATCCCATGAACATATCCTGATTAATGTGCGCAACAACCTCCTGCTACTCGCCTCCTACCCTGCTGGCGCTGCACTGTATATTGCTGGAAAAATTGAATCTGAAAAAGTTAGCAAGCCGCCTGGCAATGACAGACGGCTCGCTACTAACAAATTATAATCCCATGAACATATCCTGATGATGGTTGGCTACCTCTTGCGGCTGCCAGGTGTCAACTCCACTATCTCTCTTTTCACGATACAAATATGCGGGCATCTTAGCGGCAAAACAAAGACAAAAATCAAACATTGTGAAAAATAAAAAAAAACAATATGTTAATACTTAAAACAAAACAAGCTGTTGTTAAGCTTACTAAATATTATGTTTACAGTAAAACATGAATCTGAGTGAAATAAACATGATTGAGGGGCAAAAAAAAAGCCGCACAAAAATGTGCGACTCACTAGCAATGATTATAATTCCACGAATATTAAAAAGCAATGAATTTCAATTTAGTAACGGCGTTTGGATTAACAATATTACAAAACATTTCGCAATGCTGGAAATTTTTCGTGTTTTATTTCCACATTTTACTCCAAAAAGCCCCCTTTTAGGCTATTTTTCAGTGAATAACCTGAAATTTCTTGTTGATCAACCCCTGCGGGGTGTAGACACTGAGCACATAAAGCCCATCGGTAAGCTGGCTAACCGGCAACTGCATGCGGCGGGCAGCAACACGGCCAGAGTTAAAGACTTGCCTGCCATCCAAAGCATGGATGAGGATGCGCTCAAACTCCTGCCCTCCATTAAGGTGGACGTTGACGAAGCCCAGGTTAGTGGGGTTGGGGTAGACTTTGAGTAGGTTTTCTAACTTGATTTCTGGCTTTTCTGCTTCGCCAGGAGCGACGATGCGCAGCGTGAAATCGGAAATCTTCACCCCATAGGTCATCCCTTCGCCATTCATGGTAGTCGCCATACCTCC
>CAYSPJ010000008.1:35813-79672 GCA_964432875.1 uncultured Phaeodactylibacter sp.
GCTAACTCGACCAGGTCGCCAGGAGAAGCAAAAACATCTCCTTCCAGGATGATTTCGTACTCCAAATAAGGTACGTTGACCGGCGTCAGAGAGCGAGCTTTGCCGTAAAACTGGCTGATAGCGAAGGTATCCAGGCCAGTAATCAGGCTATCACCATCAGTATCCAGGTGCTTGAGGTCGATATAGAGCTGCTGGAAGGGGTTATCCCAGTCATCGCCGTACTGGCCGTACCATAAATCCAAGTTGACTTCGGGTCGCGGCCGGCCTACTTCACCCATGCGCAGGCCCAAGGGCAGAAGGTCTTCCATATTGACTGCACCGTCGAAGTTAGTGTCTCCCGGCCAAACACAATCATCAAAACACATCGGGCCGTTGCCATCGCCGATATCCAGGATGTCGACATATACTTTTACGGTCCTTTCATAGCTACAGATGCCATTGGAGAGGACGCAATATTGCAACTCGAAGTCATCTTGCCCGCTATTGACCCCATCGGCGGGGATGTAGAGGACGATATTGTAACCAGTGACTTGCTGCCCATAAATCACGGTATCTACCGGGCCCGCCAGGAAAGAGACGGTACCCAATTCAGCCGGAGCCTCAACCTCGAAGGAAAACTGGCTGATGGGCACGCTATACCCGATGATGAGTGGAGTCTGCTTGGGGGTTGACAAGTAAAAGGTGCTTGCCGAAGGCTCAAAATTGCTCACAAACACATATGCTGTAGCAAATTCTACCTTGTTAGGGTTGTTCGGTTCGCAGATGGAGTAGGTAAACCAGTCCACACCGGTGAAGCCGGGTGCCGGGGTGTAGCGAACCACGCCTTTAGCATCCTGGCTTGCAACCCATTGTGCTGTGCCGTAATGAGCAGGAGAGATTTGAAAGCAGCCTGAATTTGCACCATAAAGATCGTTGGCCAATACATTGAATTCCTGCTGGCCATCGTAAGGTGTAATATAGAAGCGGTCGTCAAAAGCAAAGGTGTTATCTTTGAGGTCCAGCACTTTAATCTGGACTACTTTATCGGCCCCGTAATAGTCAAAGAGGATGTAATCGAAACCGACGTAATCGGGATATGGCATATAAATCGGGACATTGGCCGCGTCATTGTAGGTGCCATGCGAAGGTGAACCAGCAAGGATGTAGCCATTCGGCACAAAGACGTTCTGGGGTTGGTTTTTCCGGGTAAAGATTTTAATCGTATCAGGGCTGGAGCCATTTTCACCTAATACGACGATGCTCACCGTCCCGTTATCGCAGGAGCCCAAATCGTCACAAGCCACATAGTTCAGGTAGGCGACGCCTTGAAAGCCGGGGGCAGGAGTAAAGGTGATGGTAGAGTCGGCAGGGCTCATGGCCGCAATACCATTGTTAATCATGGAGATGCTCTTGAGGATGATGGTCCCGTTGCTGGTGGAGTCGTTTTGCAATACGTTGATGGTGACCGGCTGGCCTGAGTTGGTGGTTACATTGTCATGAACAGCGACGACCTGAGAGGGCATCACGGTGAAATGGTATTCGCGATTGACAAAGGTAACAACATTGCCTAGGACTTTCCAAATGCGGAAGCGCACCAAATCATTGCCCACAAAATCTTGATCAGGGGTATAAGCCAGATTGTAATGATATTGAGGGGACTGTGGGTAGGTAATGGTACCGTGTTCTGGCGCTAAAAGGACATTAGGGGCGTTGGGTTGTGAGATAAAGGTGTCCCGATAAGTCTGCCCCTGGAACACTAAAACATTGACCACCTCCGTCTGGGCAGAAGCCAATAGAGGCACGCCCAACGCCAATAAGAAGGTGAACAATATTTTTTTGCGTAAAAATACATTCATGGCTCGTGGATTTTTTAATCATTGCTAATTCTAAAAAGGGCTAATCATTGCTTTGCCCGGGCAAGATACGACTTTTATTTACATTCTACGAAAATTTTTTTTGCTTGTTTCAAATTCACCGGTAATTTTGAGTGGCTTTTCCCGTTTGAAATGCCGACAGCCGGGAGTTTGAGGTTAAGCGCTGGCTATACCCCAGTCGAAATTACCCGTTTCAGGGTATTTCAGCTCAGGCGGCAGCTTAGTTTTGGAGCCAAGGGGGAGTTTGCCCTCCCCGATGCCTTATCCCATTCCCCTAAGCCCCTGCAAATATAAAGTAATCTTTAATATGTACAACAGTAAATTGTACGCTATCCTGGAACACTTCGACAAGTATGAGCAGAACCGCTGCCGAAAGTACATCCAGTCGCCCTATTTTAACCCCAGCGAAGAACTGGCGACCCTCTATGAGCTTTTCATCGAAGCTATCAACCAGCAAGCCCCCTCAAAACTGGAAAAAGAAGCGCTATGGGAGGCGATCCAACCCAAGAGGGCTTTTGATGATGTCAGGTTCCGCAAGTATTGTTCTGACTTGCTCAAGCTGATTGAAGGCTTTATGGCCCAGACTACTTATGAAACCAAGCAGCTGCAGCAAGCCACCTACTTGATGGAGGCGGTGGCGAAGAAAAAAGTGCCGGCGCTGTACAGCACTGCCATGCGTACCGCTCGGAGGCTATCCGAAAAACAACCTTATCGCTCAGCCGAATATTATTATCATCAGTACAGTATTGAGCAGAACTACTACAATCTGACCGAATTTGAGACCAAACGCTCCAACCGCACCAACATTGAGGACATCGCCAATAATCTCGATATCTTTTACCTGGCGGAGAAGCTAAGGATCTTATGTGCAGCAATTACCCAACAGACTTTTGTCTCGCATGATTATGAGTTGCTGTTTATAAAAGACATTATCAGGCATCTCGAAAACTTCGACGCCGAGAAATACCCCCCTATTGCTGTCTATTACCAAATCTACCTCACCTTAACGGATACCGAAGATGAAAGCCACTACTTCAAGTTAAAAAAGCTGCTGGAACGATATGGCTTGTTGTTTCCTCCCAGCGAGGCCAGGGATATCCTCTACATCTCTGCACAAAACTATTGCATCCGGAAAATCAACCTTGGCCACCTAAAATTCATGGAGGAGCTTTTCCAATTGTACCTGGACTTGCTGGACAAAGGCATCCTGACGGCAGAGGGTGAACTATCGCCCTGGTATTTTAAAAATATCGTGGTTATTGCATTGCGGTTGGGCAAGTATGACTGGACTGAAAAGTTTATCAAAGACTATCAGGATAGCCTCCCGGAATCTTCACGAGAAAATGCCGTAACCTATAATCTTGCTCAAGTATATTTTTATCAAAAAAGGCATGAAGAGGTCATAAAATTACTACAAACCGTTGAATACGATGATGTTGCATACAACCTTGGCTCAAAATCGATGTTGCTTGCGACCTATTACGAAACCGACGAGATTGAACCGCTTTACTCCCTTTTTGAGAGCTTTAGGGCATTCTTGAACCGTCATAAAGATATCCCTGCCGAAAGGCGGGAGAGCTATTTGAACCTGATCAAATTCACAAAGAAACTGACCAGGATCGTCCCTGGTGAAAAGCGGGAGCTAACAAAGATCAGGGATGATGCCGAACGGGTAAAGAACATCGCAAGCTTCAACTGGCTACAAGAGAAAATCGCCGAGTTGGAATAGCCTCTCCCTTGAAACGCCAAAGGCGCAGTCTATACTGCGCCTTTGGTTTATCTACACCCCAAGCTTAAGGGCATGTTCAGCATGAATCCACGCCGGTCAATACTCTCGCCCGGATGTTCATCGCGTCTTTGACTACCGCTTGTGCCGCAACCAGGCGAGCGATTGGCACGCGGAAGGGCGAGCAGCTCACGTAGTCCAGGCCGGCTTGGTGGAAAAACTCGATAGAAGCCGGGTCGCCGCCATGTTCGCCGCAGACTCCCATCATCAGGCCGGGCTTGGTTTGGTGACCGCGCTCCACAGCCATCTTCACCAGCTGGCCGACGCCATCCTGGTCGATGGTCTGGAAGGGATCAGCATGCAGGATGCCCTTCTCCAGATAAATCGGCAGGAACTTGCTGACGTCATCGCGGGAGAAGCCCAAAGCCATCTGCGTGAGGTCGTTGGTACCAAAGGAGAAGAAATCAGCACACTTAGCCAGGCTATCAGCTACCAGCGCCGCGCGCGGCACTTCGATCATCGAACCGATTTTGACCTCGATGGAATCCCCTCTTTCGCGGAATACCTGCTGCGCTACCTCGCGGATGTAATCGCGTTGCATTTTCAGCTCATTGCCCACGGTAGTAAGCGGGATCATGATTTCAGGGTCGACTTTGATGCCCTTGGCTTTCAGGTTGAGCGCAGCCTCCAGGATGGCGCGCACCTGCATGGCCGATATCTCGGGATAAGTATTGGCCAGGCGGCAGCCGCGGTGCCCCAGCATGGGGTTCACCTCCTGCAGCTCTTCAATATGTTCTTTGACGCGCTCTACCGATATGCCCATATCATCGGCCATAAACTGGATGGCTTCTTCGGTAGTGGGCAGGAACTCGTGCAGCGGCGGGTCGAGCAGGCGGATAGTCACCGGCAGGCCTTCCATGGCAGCCAGCAGGCCTTCAAAATCCTCGCGCTGGTATGGCAACAGCTTAGCCAGCGCTTCCTTGCGCCCAGCTTCGTCTTCAGCCAGGATCATTTCGCGCACCGCGATGATGCGGTCGCCCTGGAAGAACATGTGTTCGGTACGGCACAGTCCAATGCCAGTGGCGCCAAAGTTGCGGGCAGCGACGGCATCTTCCGGTGTATCCGCATTGGCACGCACGCTCAGGCGGGCGTAGCGGTCGGATAAATCCATCAGCCTGCCAAAGTCGCCGCTGAGAGCGACCTCACGAGTGGCGACTTTGCCTTCAAACACCTGTCCAGTAGTACCGTTAAGGGATATCCAGTCGCCTTCCCGGAAAGAGGTACCGTTAGTGTTGATCGTCTTGGTATTGTAGTCGATAAACAGGGTACCAGCACCAGAGACACAGCACTTGCCCATGCCCCGAGCCACTACGGCGGCATGTGAAGTCATACCGCCTCGGCTGGTGAGTATCCCCTTGGCATGATCCATGCCCTGGATGTCTTCAGGAGAGGTTTCTTTGCGCACCAAAATCACGTCTTTGCCTTTGCTCGCCCACTCGACCGCATCTTCGGCGAAGAAGACGATCTGACCGGTGGCGGCACCGGGCGAAGCCGGCAATCCACGGGCAATCTCCCGGGCTTTGGCGGCGGCTTCGGGGTCGAATACAGGGTGTAATAGCTCATCTAGTTTTCCGGGTTCGATGCGTAGAAGGGCTTCTTTGTCGTTGAGCATGCCTTCGTCCATCATTTCAATAGCGATGCGCACCATGGCCTGGCCAGTGCGTTTGCCATTGCGGGTCTGCAACAACCAGAGTTTGCCTTCTTCGATGGTAAATTCCAGATCCTGCATATCTTTATAGTGGTCTTCCAGTTTCTGCTGGATTTCATCCAATTCATAATACAGGCCAGGCATGGCTTCCTCCAGTGAGGGGTAATGCTGCCGACGCTCTTCTTCGGAAACACCAGCTAGTTTCGCCCAGCGCTCCGAGCCTTCGCGGGTCACCTGCTGTGGCGTGCGAGTACCCGCTACAACATCTTCACCCTGGGCGTTGATGAGGTATTCGCCGGTAAATACGTCCTCTCCGGTTGCGGGGTCGCGGGTAAAAGCTACACCAGTAGCGGAGGTATCGCCCATATTGCCAAACACCATGACTTGCACGTTGACGGCCGTACCCCAGTCGGCGGGTATACCATTGAGGGCGCGGTAGTGGATGGCGCGGTTGTTCATCCAGCTGTCAAAAACAGCGGTGATGCTGCCCCAGAGTTGTTCCCAGGGGTCTTGCGGGAAAGCCCTGCCGGTGCGTTTTTCAATCAAAACGCTAAAGCGGCGGCAAAGCTCGACGAGGTCATCTTTCGACAACTCGGTATCCACTTCTACGCCCTTTTCTTCTTTGAGCTCGTCCAGCACCACCTCAAAGGGGTCATCGTCTTCCTTGTTTTCGGGTTTCAGCCCCATCACCACATCGCCATACATCTGCATGAAGCGGCGGTAGGAGTCCCAAGCTGCGCGTGCGTTGCCTGTTTTTTGGGCAAAGCCCTCCACTACGGCATCGTTCATGCCCAGGTTGAGCACCGTATCCATCATGCCTGGCATGGAAGCGCGAGCGCCGGAGCGCACGGAGAGCAGCAGTGGGTTTTCCGGCAAGCCGAATATTTTACCAGTCTCTTGCTCCAACTGGCGTACTCCGGCCTGTACTTGGATATCAAGCAGCTGCAATACTTCTTTTTTGCCTTTTTTGTAATAGTGGGTACAGGCTTCGGTGGTGATGGTAAAACCTGGAGGCACCGGTATGCCAAGCAAACTCATTTCCGCTAGATTGGCACCTTTGCCGCCTAGCAGTTCTTTCATCTTTGCATTGCCATCAGCTTTTTTGTTGCCAAAGGCATAAACGTACTTTACTTCATTCATGGCGAGGGAATTTTCCTACGGCAATATCGCCGGTTTTAAAAACTGGCTTAAAGTTAATACCACGGCAGCCGCCGCCGGAATGATATTCCTCAGCAGGAGGGCTAATATTAATCATCGGAGCGGATTATGGATGGCCTCTGCCAGGGCGGCGTAGTGGCAAACCTAGCTAAAGGAAGCCCTTAAAACTAAATCCTAAAACCCAACATATCTTCCATCCCGAAGCACCCCTGGCGGCCAGGGAGCCAATGAGCGGCCTGGAGCGCGCCCCGGGCAAAGCCTTCGCGGGAATAGGCCTCATGGCAGATGGTGATCGAATCCAAGGGTGAATCGTAGCGCACCTCATGGGTGCCCGGCACCTCCCCTTGGCGGATGGAGCGGATAAGCAGCTGCTCTTCGCTGGCCGGGGCTTCGTTGACCCACTCCTTTTTACCCGGGAGCTCCTCCATGATGGCCTGTGCCAGGGTGATGGCTGTGCCGCTGGGTGCGTCAATCTTGTGGATATGGTGGGTTTCTTGCAGCTCGGCCCCGTATTGGGGTTGGCTGCGCATCAGATGGGCCAGGTAGCGGTTCAAGGCGAAAAAGATATTGACCCCGATGCTGAAGTTGGAGGCGTAGAAGAAAGCCCCCTGATGCAGGCCGCACAACGCCTGTACTTCTCCCATGCGGCTGAGCCATCCAGTGGTGCCGCACACTACTGGTACGCCCGCTTCCAGGCAAAGCTGGATATTGCCAAACGCATGCTCCGGCCTACTGAACTCGATGGCAGCCTCGGCGGCCTTCAAATCCGCTGCGCCCAAACTGGCCGCCGCTCTGCTGTCCACCCGCAGCACGATCTCATCTCCCGCCTCTAATGCCAAGTGCTCAATGGCTTTGCCCATTTTCCCGTATCCGAGCAGTGCGATTTTCATAAATGTGCTTGAAAAAAATAAATTAAAACATGTGACTCAAGTTTAAATCTGCGTCTTAAAGTTAACCCCCACCTCCCCAAAAAACAGGACTCCAAAACACGCTTGCCCCCCTCCCAACAAACCAAGGCTCTAATTTACACGAATAAGCACGTGATTTGCGGCTCTGCACTTTTAGCAGGGCCGTTTTTTCTCTAGCTATTTTCTTCCAGCAGTTTTTTCAGCTCGTTGAGTTTCATCATACATTCGATCGGCGTCATATTATTGAGGTTGAGGTCGAGCAGCTCAGCTTTGAGTTTGCCCACGGTGGGATCAGCCGCCTCGAAAATACTTAGCTGCATGGCAGTGGTAGAGATAGAGCGGGTATCTGGCTTAGCCGCCTTAGCGCCCCCCTCCTTTTGCCCGGCTTCGCTGGCGATGGATTTTTGCTCCAGTTGAGCCAGGATATCTTCCGCCCTTTCAACGATGGTGCGGGGCATCCCCGCCATCTTGGCCACGTGGATGCCAAAGCTATGCTCGCTGCCGCCCGGCACCAACTTGCGCAGAAAAATCACCTTTTGACCCACCTCGCGAGTCGCCACGTGATAGTTTTTGATGCGGGGGAATTTATTGGCCAGTTCATTCAGCTCATGGTAATGGGTCGCAAACAGGGTTTTGGCCCGGGCTATATTATTATGGTGTAAATATTCCGCAATAGACCAGGCGATGGATATACCGTCGTAGGTAGCCGTACCCCGCCCGATTTCATCCAGAAGGATGAGGCTGCGGTCAGAGATATTATTCATGATATTGGCCGTTTCATTCATTTCGACCATAAAAGTAGATTCGCCCAAGGAGATGTTGTCGGAAGCACCGACCCGGGTGAAGACCTTGTCTACCAAACCCAACTTAGCACTGGCTGCTGGCACAAAGGATCCCATTTGTGCCATGAGGCAGATGAGGGCCGTCTGGCGCAGCAGCGCCGATTTACCCGACATGTTGGGCCCGGTAATCATGAGGATTTGCTGGCTGTCGTTGTCGAGATAAACATCGTTGGGTACGAACTCCTCGCCCAACGGCAGTTGCTGCTCGATGACGGGGTGGCGCCCGCCTTTGATATCGATTGCCAATGATTCGTCAAGATCGGGGCGGATATAGTTGTTTTTCCGGGCCGCCTTGGCGAAGGACAGCAGGCAGTCCAGCCGGGCAATCAGGCTGGCATTATGCTGGATCGGCTCGATATAGTCCGACAGATCGAGCACTAACTGTTCGAAGAGTTGCTCTTCCAGGAGCAACACTTTCTCTTCGGCGCCCAGGATTTTGGCCTCCAGTTGTTTTAGCTCCTCCGTGATATAGCGCTCGGCATTGGTCAGAGTCTGCTTGCGCGTCCATTCCGGAGGTACTACATTTTTGTATTTATTGGTCACCTCCAGATAATAACCGAACACGTTGTTGAAGCCGATTTTCAGGCTGGAGATGCCGGTGCGCTGTGCCTCGGCCTGCTGAATGCCCAGAAGCAGGTCTTTGCTATTGTTGATGATGGCGCGCAGTTCGTCCAATTCAGCGTGGAATCCATCCGCGATGACGCCCCCTTTAGCGAGGTTGACCGGGGGGTCTTCGACAACTTGGTTGGCGATGCGCTCTTTGAGTAGTTGACAGGGGTTCAGCCCCTCCCCTATTTTGCAGAGTTCGGCATTTTCGCTAGCCTGCAGCAGCTCCTTCAGGGGGCCCATGATGCCCAGTGCTTTTTTAATCTGCACGATTTCCCGGGGATTGATTTTCCCCAGTGGCGCTTTGGAAATGAGGCGCTCCAGGTCGCCAATCTGCTGAAGGTATTGCTCCAATTCATTACTCAAGGCGGTATGTTCCAGGAAGTGAGTCACCACATCAAGGCGGCTATTGATGGGGCCCAGTTTCTTC
The DNA here is from genome assembly GCA_964432875.1 of uncultured Phaeodactylibacter sp. Taxonomy (GTDB): domain Bacteria; phylum Bacteroidota; class Bacteroidia; order Chitinophagales; family Saprospiraceae; genus JACJYE01. The sequence continues at coordinate 45,045 of CAYSPJ010000008.1, forward strand.
AACGGCAAAACCACCCACTTTTTCAACATGCGCCCCCCCATCGGCGAGAGCGTGTAGTCTAAAACTTTGATGAGAGGCACGCCACTTTCGTGATTGCTATAAAGCAACTCCAGGTTGCGGATGGTGAAGCGGTCGAGCCAAACGTAACGGTCGGGCTGGATGCGGCTGAGCGCATTGACGTGGCGGAGGTTTTTGTTTTCAATGGTTGCCAGGTAATGCAATACCGCCCCGGCGGCCACCTGTGCCATAGCCATCTCTTCTACCCCATAGCCTTTCAGGTTGGGCACCTCAAAATGTTGCAGCAGCTTTTCCCGGGCATAGTCGAAAGTATAGACCCATTCATCCAGCGAAAAAGTATAAAATTTATCGCCAAAAGTCTGCTCAAAATCTTTGCGCTTATCTTTGGAAAAGATGATTTCGGAAGGCTTAAAGCTCTGGAAGAGTTTGTCGGCATAAGCCAATGAGCCTTCGCACAGGAGGAATTCACCGGTAGAGATATCTAAAAAAGCCAGGCCTGCCTGGTTTTTCCCACCCAGGAAGATAGAAGCCAGGTAGTTATTTTCCTTATGATTGAGCAGTTTATCGTCAACGGCTACGCCTGGAGTGACGACCTCCGTCACTCCCCGGCGCACGATTTTCTTTTGTGGGTCGGGTTTCTCCAATTGTTCGCAGATAGCGACGCGATAGCCAGCCCGGACCAGGCGCGGCATGTACATATCCATAGAATGGTGAGGGAAGCCGGCGAGCTCGATATCGCTGCCGCCATTATTGCGCCGGGTGAGCACGATGCCCAACACCTGAGCAGTAGTGATGGCGTCTTGCCCGAAGGTCTCGTAGAAATCGCCGATCCTAAACAGCAAGATTGCATCGGGATACTTGGCTTTCACCTTAAAATACTGACGCATCAGGGGCGTCTCTTTTTCGCTGTTGCTTTTCGTAGTGTTTGCCAATTTGGATGTGTTTTTTTACGGCTTGACGAACAAAGATAAGCCTATTCCCGGAAATTCAAAAATGGAGCAGACGGCCCCAAACCTGATTTTTTTCAAAAGCATAGCGCTCCATTGCCAAATTTCCTTATTTTGCCGAAGTTTCATGGCTAAAACAAAACGAAAATGAACCTTACTACTTTAGACTGGTCCATCATCGGCATTTACTTTTTCATCACCCTGGCCTTCGGCTTATGGGCATCCCGCTCGGCAGGCAAAAACATGCAAGAGTTTTTCCTCTCGGGCCGCAATATGCCCTGGTGGCTGCTGGGTGTCTCCATGGTGGCTACCACTTTCTCGGCAGATACCCCCAACCTGGTGACTGGCTTCGTACGTGAGAGCGGCGTGGCGAAAAACTGGGGCTGGTGGGCCTTCCTGCTCACCGGTATGATGACCGTATTCATCTATGCCAAACTCTGGCGGCGCGCGCGTATCCTGACGGATATCGAGTTTTACGAACTGCGCTACAGCGGTTGGGCCGCCGCTTTCCTGCGCGGATTCCGCGCCTTATACCTGGGCCTTATTTTCAACGTGCTGGTGATGGGCGCGGTTTCCCTGGCCGCCATCAAGTTTGGAGCGATCATGCTGGGCTGGCCCGGCTGGCAGACTTTGCTCATCGCCGGCTCGATTACCTTAGCATATAGTGCTTTCGGCGGGCTTAGGGCAGTCATCGTCACCGATTTTGTCCAATTCACCATCGCGATGGTCGGGTCCATCTGGGCAGCAGTTTACCTGCTCAACCTGGAAGAAGTAGGCGGGCTAAGCAATCTGCTGGCCCGGGTAGAGGTACAGGGCCGCCTGGATATGATACCCGACCTGAGCGACCCCAATGTCTGGATCCCCTTGTTGCTGGTACCCTTAGCGGTGCAATGGTGGGCCAGCTATTACCCCGGCGCCGAGCCTGGCGGCGGCGGCTATATCGCCCAACGCATGTTCTCGGCTAAAAACGAGCGCAATGCCATTGGTGCCACCCTCTTGTTCAACATCGCCCATTACGCCCTGCGCCCTTGGCCCTGGATCCTGATCGCCCTGGCTTCGCTGGTCGTTTTCCCAGAATTGAAAGACATCCAGAGTGCTTTCCCCAGCCTCACTGATAGCAAACTCGGCCATGATGTCGCTTACCCCGCGATGCTCACCAAGCTCCCCTCTGGCCTGCTGGGGCTGGTCGCCGCTTCGCTGATCGCCGCTTTCATGTCAACGATGTCTACTCAGATTAACCTCGGCGCATCTTATCTGGTCAACGACTTTTACCAACGCTTCCTGAAGCCCGATGCTAGTGAAAGCGAACTAGTGCTGGCAGGCCGCCTGTTCACGGCGCTTTCGATGGTGCTGGGTATCGCGCTGGGCCTCTTACTCACTGATGCGACCCAAGCATTCAACCTGCTGCTGCTACTCGGGGCAGGTACTGGCTTGCTCTACATCTTGCGCTGGTTCTGGTGGCGCATCAATGCCTACACTGAAATCATCGCCCTGGTGGCTTCGCTCATCATCGCTTCTTACTTCACTTTTATCCACGACAAGACCGGCTTCTTACCGCTGGAAGATTGGCAAAAAATCGTCATCGGTGCCGTGCTGACTACGCTGACCTGGCTAGTTTCTGTTTTCATCACCCCGGAAACTGACCACGCCAAGCTGATCGATTTCTACCGCCGCATCAAGCCGGGCGGGCCAGGCTGGGACAAGGTGCTCAAGGAAGCCCATGCCAAAGGCATCGCCGTGGAGAAAGAAACCGGCCAGCTCCCTTTAGAAATCGCTTGTATGTTTATTGGCTGCATCGCGGTTTATGGCGCTTTGTTTGCTACTGGCTATTGGATTTACGGCCGCACCGGCCCCGCTATCATCAGTACGTTGCTCGCAGCAGGCGGCGCGACCTTCCTTTTCCTGGTTTGGGGTAGGCTGCGTACTCAGGAGGAAGAACTCATTTCCTGATTTTTTTTTATATTAGGCTGCTCAACCTTATTTTTGCCGCCTTAAACAACTATAATCACAGCTTGCTGTTAAAGGAAAAAAGACTGGACTATGGCAATCATGATAACCGACGAGTGCATCAACTGCGGTGCCTGCGAACCGGAATGCCCCAACAACGCCATCTACGAAGGCGGCGTGCAATGGGCCATTGCTGATGGCACGGGGGTGAGTGGCAAATATCAGCTGGAAGATGGCAGGATGGTGAATGTCGATGCGGAACAATCCCCTGTCTCTGATGACTACTACTACATCGTGCCTGATAAATGTACTGAATGTATGGGCTTCCACGAGGAGCCCCAATGCGCCGCAGTCTGCCCGGTGGACTGCTGCGTGCCCGACCCTGAGCGCGAGGAAACGGAAGAGGTACTGCTAGCGCGCAAGGAACGGCTTCATCTTTAGCTTATTGAGCAAGAGGCAAGGCTCGGCCATTTATATCGCCCCCCTTGCCTCTTGCCACACTGGCTCCCTCAACCGCATTCCGAATACCCGCAGCTTTTGCACATCAAGCAGCCCTCTTTATAAATCAGGCCTTCGGGATCGCTGCAATTGGGGCAAGCGCTATCCGTTGCTTGTGTGCCGTCGGGCACAAATTGCTTGAGGGCGCGCACCACGCCATTCTTCCAGGTACTGATATAATCTTCGGTCACGTTGAGCCCTTCTACCAAATCAACCACGTAGAGGATGGGCATACCATGGCGCAAGACACCAGAGATCAGCTTAGCGTAATTCCAATATTCTTTGTTGAAAGAGCGTGAAAGCCCTTCGATAGTGATGCGATAGCCCTCGCGGTCCAAGAACTGTAGGTCGTAGCGGTTATGCCCCTCTTCATCTTTGGTTTTGATCACCCAGCCCGAAGTCACGTAATCAGGGAATTTGAACATGTCTTCAGCCCGCCCGGTGAAGATTTCGTAGGGGCGGTTATCAAATAAGCCAATGACGGCGATCCAATCTTCGGAGTTGTTTTTAAACCGCACCACGGCTGCTTCCAAGCGCTCGGGGCGTTTGGGCGGCATGGTTTCCTGAAACTTAGCCTGTCCTTTCCCCTTGCCCTCTGTATCTGCCAGCAGCACCCCAGATCGGGAGCCATCGCGGTAAATCGTACAGCCCTTGCAGCCTACTTCCCAGGCCGTCTGATAAATTTTCTTGACCATCTCTGGCGAAGTTTCCTCCGGCACATTGACCGTGACGCTAATGGAGTGGTCTACCCATTTCTGAATCGCGCCCTGCATCTTCACCTTCTGCACCCAGTCCACATCATTGGCAGTAGCTCGAAAATAGGGTGATTTTTCGATCAGCGGTTGGAGCTCATCTGCCGATAATCGGGCTACGGCTTCTAAATCGTAGCCGTTGGCACACAGCCAATCTACGAATTTGTGGTGAAAAACGTGGTACTCTTCCCAGTGGTCGCCTACTTCATCGATGAAAGTCACCTTGGCATCTTTATCGCTGGGGTTCACTTTGCGGCGGCGCTTGTAGCTGATGAGGAAAGCTGGCTCGATACCAGAAGTAGTCTGAGTCATCAGGCTGGTTGTGCCAGTAGGGGCGATAGTCAACAGGGCGATATTGCGCCGGCCATGAGCCAGCATCTCTTCGTACAAAGCCGGATCTGCCTCGCGCAAGCGCCCGATAAAGGGGTTAGCGCTCTCCCGCTCAGCATCGTAGATGGGGAAAGCGCCACGCTCGCGGGCCATCGCAACCGATGAGCGATAGGCGCTCAAAGCCAGGGTACGCTGTACTTCGATGGAGAACTCAATAGCTTGATCGCTTCCATAGCGCAAGCCCAGTGCGGCCAGCATATCGCCTTCCGCAGTAATACCTAGCCCGGTGCGGCGGCCCTGGATGCACGCCTTGCGGATCTTTTCCCACAGGCGGTGCTCCGTAGCTTTGATCTCGGGTGTTTCAGGGTCATGCTCGATTTTTTCCAGGATGGCATCAATCTTTTCAATCTCCATATCGATGATATCATCCATCATGCGCTGAGCGGCCTGCACATGGTGGCGGAACTTCTCGAAATCGAAGCGGGCCTGCTCGGTAAAGGGTTGGTCCACATAGCTATATAGATTGATGGCCAGCAGGCGGCAGCTATCATAAGCAGACAGGGGGATTTCCCCACAAGGGTTGGTAGAGATGGTCCTATAACCAAGATCAGCATAACAATCTGGCACTGATTCACGGATGATGGTGTCCCAAAACAGCACCCCTGGCTCGGCCGACTTCCAGGCGTTATTGATGATTTTCTCCCAAAGCCGGGCAGCATCGATCTCCTTTTTCATCTGCGGGCTAGCAGAATGGATTGGATATTGCTGTGCATAGGGCTTGCCGGCCATCGCCGCTTGCATGAAGGCATCATCGATCCGCACCGACACATTGGCACCAGTGACTTTACCCTGTTGCAGCTTCGCATCAATAAAGTTTTCGGCATCTGGGTGCTTGATCGAGACGGTGAGCATGAGCGCGCCACGGCGCCCCCCTTGTGCTACTTCGCGGGTAGAATTGGAGTAACGCTCCATAAACGGTACGATACCGGTAGAAGTGAGCGCGCTATTCATCACCGGCATGCCGCTAGGCCGCAGATGGGAAAGGTCTTGGCCTACTCCGCCCCGGCGCTTCATGAGCTGCACCTGCTCCTCGTCTGACTTGGCAATGCCGCCGTAAGAATCGGCCTCGTTGCCGATGACAAAACAGTTGGAAAGCGAAACGACCTGATAATGGTTGCCGATGCCTGCCATGGGGCTGCCCTGGGGGATTACGTATTTGAAGCCTTTCAGCAATTCATATACCGCTTCTTCGGTCAATGGATTGGGGTATTTTTGCTCAATGCGGGCAACCTCTGCAGCGATGCGGCGGTGCATATCGTCTGGTGTCTGCTCATAAAGCTTGCCGAAGGAATCCTTTAGGGCGTATTTGCTCACCCATACATTGGCCGCCAGCTCATCGCCGTCAAAATATGCTGTAGCGGCTTTCAGCGCTTCCTCCGTGGTATAAATCTTAGCTTTGGCAGCTTGGTTTGCAAGTGAAATGTCCATTCTCAAAGTATTTTTCGCGTTTAAAATCAATGCGATAGAGGCGCTGTGGCTGGCACAGCTTGTAAAACCTCTCCAGCCTGAAGTAGAAGGCGTGCTAAACCGGCAGAAAAATCGCGCTTAAAAGTAAGGCGCTCTACTGGATTTTTCATGGTACTAAGGAGGCATTTTTTCAACAGGATGTTGAAAACTCTCCTACCCCTTTATTTCCAAGGGCAGCCAAACGGCAGCTATCTAAACTAAGTCTAAATTAATTTGTTCAAATGGCATCCGAATGATTAACTTAGCACTCAGATCAGATTGTGAAAACCAATGCAGCCTATTTCCATCATACTTGCTGACCGACAGTATCTCATCCGTGCGGGGCTAAAGTCTTTATTTGCGGGCAAAGAGCATTTAAAGGTTGTGGCTGAAGCCTCAAATGAAGCGGAACTGATGGGCCATTTGCAGCAAAAGCCAGCCGATCTGGTGATTTTAGACCACAATCAACCCAATAGCTTCAGCAAAGAGACGGTGGAGCGGCTCAAAACAGATTTCCCCAATACCAATATACTTATCATCAGCGCTGACAACCATAAAGAGAGCATTTACGAAATATTGGAAAAAGGCATCAATAGTTTTCTGACTAAATCCTGCGATGGCGAAGAAATCATTGATGCGGTGAAAGCTGCTGCCAAAGGCGAAAAATTTTTCTGTACCCGTATCTTGGATTATTTGCTGGAAAAATCCTTTGCCAAAGAACCTGATGGCAATTGCACCCCTACCCCGCTCAGCCCGCGCGAAGTTGAAATCGTCCAATTAGTCGCCCAGGGCTTAATTGCCAAAGAGATTGCCGGCACGCTCAACCTCAGTCCGCACACCATCTACACCCATCGCAAAAACATCATGAAAAAGCTCAAGCTCAACACTGCTTCCGAGCTGGTAATTTATGCGGTCCAGACTGGATTAGTGAAGCAGTAAGCCCTCTTATCTTGCAACAGTTTGTTGTCCAAGCCGCCTGCCTGCAATCTTTTAATCTCTTTTGTCGTTAACGAAAGTGAAACAAAATGGTATAGAATTTCGTATCTTCGTATAAGATACTGGTTACTTAAACTTTATCGCATGTTTTTTGCGCTCGGCGCAGTTTACCAAATAATATATGCCATGAAAAAATTCTTATTTGCTTCACTATTCATGCTCCTGCTGGGCAGAGCTCAGGCCGATGCCCTCTATATATTATTTGAACCGGCCTGTATGGACCGGCTCGAGTATGCCTATTCGAACGTTGAAGGCAATGCTCCTTATGTTGCCTATCATATCAATGTAAACCCTGGAGAAAAAATCGTCCTGGAGCTCGGGGTAGAAGACAAGACGCTTCAACCCTCGCTACCTGCCCAATTGATGCGCTGCAGCAACGCTATTTTTGATGAGCGGCTGGTCAACGAGATCAACAGCAAAATCCGTCGGGTTTTCATGGTCGTGCAGATCCGGGAAAACACTTTCCTGGTTTCTCCCGTAGTGCAGGCTGCCCGTTATTTGCGCGCCGAGGACTTTATCTTTTATGATTCGCCGCAGTACCGCTTCCAATTCGACTTGAAAATGGGGATCATCGGTGAAAATATCGCTTTTAACAACCCCAGGGCTCAGGTATTCTTTGAAGGCAAGCTGCACAACGATTGCTCTGGCGCTTTCCTCTTTCACCAATATACCAAAGGCGATACAAAGCCGCATAGCGACCTGGTGCTCATCCCGGAAATCGGCATTGTAGAAATGCGCAATGGCATCAATGCCGAAGATGCGATGAAAAACATCCTGCGCCTAAACCTGGTCAATAGTAAACCAGTAGGCGAATATCTGCAATGGCTTTGCCAAGGGAGTAGCAGTGGGCAGTCTTCGTCCAGTGCCAGCAACCAAGCTCCATTGCGGGCACCTGCTGATGAATTCATCACCATCGGGGCCAGCCCCTCGCAGCCTGCCGGCCTTTCGTCCGATCTGGCTGCCAGAGGAGGGCAACAAGCAACACCTGTAGCCGGCGCCCAAACAGCCGTAGAGACAACCCATACGGTACAGAAAGGCGAAACGCTCTTCCGCATCTCCAAACAATATGGCCTAACGGTAGATCAGGTGAAGCAATGGAATAACAAGGGCAACTCAAACACTATCTATCCCGGCGAGAAGCTCCGCGTTTCTCCAACCAATGGCACCCTGGCCGCCAAAACGGTAGCTTCTTATGAGCAAAATGCTCCAATACCTGGCGCAGCAGGCAGCACTCACCGTGTAGCCGCGGGCGAAACGATGGCTTCCATCGCTCTGCGCTATGGCTTTACCGAGGCACGCTTCCGGCAAATCAATAATATGGGTAAAACTGAGATGCCCCGGATTGGGCAGGTGCTGAAAACATCTGATTGCAATTGCCCCCCGGCTGCACAGCCATCCATACCGGCGGCTACGCTCACTAATCTACCGCCCGACTTGACGGCCCGCTCGATTGAGCCGACTGCCCTGCCAACAGAAATGAACACCCCTGCTACTCCCAGGCCCGGCTCCGATTTATTCTACTACGACGCTTTTCGCAGCCGTGGAGCCGCAGAAGACCAACGCTACCTAAATACCCCCTATTTCGTTGACCGCCCTGCTGGCGGCGCCCCCAATTCCTATAGTGCCAGCGGAGGCCGAATTTATGATGGCAAGCCCAATGCCAGTACTCAGGCGGCTACCCCTCCAGTCAATATCAATGAACTACTCCCCAAAGGCTATGATGCCCAAGCGCAGCCGGTTGCTGCACCAGCAGCCGCAACCACGGCACGCACCGAGCGCAGCTTCTACGTCGTCCAGGAAGGCGATAGCCTCTTCCGTATTGGCCGCATGTATGGAGTCAGCGTCGAGCACCTCCGGTCAGTCAATAATTTTAGCGCGACAGAGGTCATCATACCGGGGCAAAAGGTATTCGTGCAATAAATTGTTGCTGCACCAAACCTTGTGGCTCAGCGTTTGAGCGGTCATCACTTAGCCTTTGAACAATATTGGCGCGTAGAGGGTATACCTGCTCCGGAAAAAGCACTACCTTAGGGCCAAACAAAAACGATTGGCCATGAAAGATCACTGTTTACTATACGGCGCGAATGGATACACCGGCCAGCTGATTGCCCGACTGGGCAAAGCTCAAGGGCTCCCGATGGTATTAGCAGGAAGGAGCGCTGATAAATTGCGCCCTTTAGCCGAAGAGTTAGGTTTGGAGTACCGGGTTTTTGAACTGGAAGGCGCCGAACAGATCGAACAAAATATCCATGGCTTCGGGCTGGTGTTGCACGCGGCAGGGCCCTTCATCCATACCGCCCGCCCCATGATGGAAGCCTGCCTGCTCGCTGGCGTGCATTACCTCGATATCACCGGGGAAATCCCCGTCTTTGAAATGGCAGCCAGGTTGGGGCCTCGAGCCAAAGAAGCCGGCATCATGATACTGCCTGGTACAGGTTTTGATGTAGTGCCTACGGATTGCCTCGCCCTCCACTTAAAAAACCGCTTGCCCGATGCCACCCAGCTACAGCTGGCTTTCGCCACCATCGGCGGCAGGATATCACATGGCACCGCTACGACAATGGTAGAGAACCTGGGTAGGCCTGGTGCTGTGCGCCTCCGAGGCGATATAACCCCTGTGCCAGTTGGTTATAAGACGATGACGGTACCTTTTCAAAACGGGATCGACCGCTTTGCCATGACTATCCCTTGGGGCGACGTCTCTACCGCTTATTACAGTACGGGTATCCCCAATATTGAAACCTACATGTCTGTCCATCCAGCTGTTCACCGCCAAATGGTGCGGCTGCAACGCTATCTGGGCTGGCTGTTGCGCAGCAGCATGGTGCGCAGCATCCTCAAAAAGCGGATCCGCAATCAGCCTCCTGGCCCTTCTGATGCCCAAAGGATCGAAGCACGCTCCTATGTTTGGGGGCGAGTACGCAATGAGGCAGGAGAAGAGCGAACTGCCCGCTTGGCGCTGCCCGAGGGGTATTCGCTCACCGCTATCACCAGTGTCAATATCAGTAAGAAGGTGCTGGCTGGCCAAGCCCCCCAGGGCTTCCAAACACCAGCTAAGGCCTATGGCGCAGATCTCATTATGGAAGTAGCTGGCGTCAAGCGGGAGGATTTGTAGGGGAAACCGGCTAAAAGGCCGGCTAGGCTGAAGCCCCGCACCAGCTTTACATGGCAATTAATATTGCTTCATATCGGGATCAACCTCCTGGGCCCAGGCGATGATGCCGCCTTTGAGGTTGTAGAGATTCTCCATGCCATAGCGGCTACGCAACTCGCGGATGGCACGGGCGCTGCGGATGCCGGTGCGGCAGTATAATACCACCATTTTCTCGCGGGAAATTTGACTGGCCGACTCTAATATTTGCGTGGGAGGTATGAGCTGACCGCCCAGGTTAGCTATCGCGTATTCATAAGGCTCGCGCACATCGATGAGCTGAAAGTCGGCTTTGTCCCTCCGTAGCGCCTGCAGTTCGTGCACACTCAATTCTGCCACGGGCGCTAGAGGTGTAGGAGCGCAAAACTGCTCATAATCAATCAACTCCTTGATTTCGACTTCAGCATGAGCGGGGATTTTCAGTATCCGGGTCGTCAGAGTAGCAGCGTCCAGTAACAGCAGTTTGCCAACCAGCGGTTCACCAATACCAGCCAGCAACTTAATGGCTTCATTGGCCTGCAGGCTGCCGATGATGCCGGGCAGCACTCCCAGCACCCCACCCTCGGCACAGTTGGGGACGAGCTCGGGCGGAGGGGGGCTAGGGAAGAGATGGCGGTAATTAGGGCTGCGCTGCCCGTTCTCCAGCAGGTGGTTAAACACCGCTACTTGCCCTTCGAAGCGGTAGATAGAGCCATATACCAAGGGCTTACCTGCCAGTACACAGGCGTCATTAATGAGATAGCGCGTAGGGAAATTATCCGTGCCGTCAATCACAAGATGATAGGGGGCGATGGTATCCAACGCATTTTGGGTAGTGAGCTGATCGGTATAAACCTCCACTTTGATGTAGGGGTTGAGGCTCTGGAGCTTGCGGCAGGCTACTTCCGCCTTGAGTTCCCCGACATCCTCTTCGGCAAAAAGCACCTGCCGCTGCAGGTTCGTATCGTCCACCCGGTCAAAATCGACGATGCCGATGTGGCCAACTCCGGCTGCTGCCAAGTAGAGCAATACCGGCGCCCCCAACCCGCCGGCACCAACCACTAACACGCTGGCAGACTTCAACTTTTGTTGCCCTTCCATACCAAAACCTGGTAGTGCCAAATGCCGGGCATAACGCCTTAACTCCCCTTGATTGAGCGGTTTTGAAATATTCATACGATTAATAATAAAAAAAATGCCCAAAAGTTTGTTTATTCAAAATAGATGCATATTTTTGCGATATATAATCGGTTTTTGGGATTGCCTCTTCCTGCGCTCTTGCAGGAGGAGGTTTTTTTTACCTCATTTTTCCAACAACAAGCTTTGCCTAAAATCCTTTTGCAGCAGTAGCTGGATGTTAGACAAGACGATTTCGCCCATCGAATGGCATTGCTCAAAAAGCTTATTTTTGTGGTGGTAAGCCAATTCCTCTCTAAGTTGCCGGATTTTCTCCGGAGTGGATAGTTCATCCTTGACCATTACTGCCATTAGTTTTTTGAACTGGTTGGCAGAGTTTTTCACCCTTGCGGCAATCATGCTGCGCTCTTCCAATTGGTACTGCTTGACGGTCTCCTGGCGCATTTGCTGGATTCCCAGGAAGATGATGGGGTTGTTTTCCTTAAAATACTGTGGCAGATAAAAGCTTTTGCGCCCCTCGTAAGATTGCTGGTCAAAATCAATGGCGCGCATGCGGAACTGCGAGCCTTCGATATCCGGGGTGATATCCACCACATAATTATAGGAGCGCATATCGCCCAGCAGACGCACGAAGCAACGTTCGTTGAACTTGATAAACTCTTTGGCGATGCGGATTTGATTAAAAACCGTGTCCTGCAATTTGTGTTTCATAAAGTCATCGCCGGGGATGCCCGCCACGTGCTCCTCCACCATGGTGTTGCCATGCACCATAAAAGTTACTCGGTTGGGGGAAAGCATATCTTCTAGTTCCAGCCCGTAAATCCGGCTGGCATCGGCTTTTTTGACGTAGAAATGGTCGTAGTTGTCATTTAGCCGGTTGATGATGCGGATGCGGAAAGGCTTGGTGTTGCCAAAGGTGCAAAAGTCTATCCGGGCGATAGTGAGATGCTGGAGCACCTCCACATCCCCATCTGTTTTCAGCAAAGCATAAATCAACTTTAAAGCCTCGAAAATATCTGTACGGTCTGACTCCGCATAATGCACCGTTTCCCAAAGGGTATCATTCCCCTCCTGGTCTAACAAAGGCAAAGCGGAGGAATAGCGGAGCAGATCCCGGTACTGCAGCGGCAGATTTGCGGCACGGTTGATTTTCGCCAAATAATCGCGCAGAGGTGCCCGCACTGGAATGAGTTCTTTTTTCTTGGAAGGAATATTACCTTTCATCATGGCGACATCTTTTTTGGCCAGCACAAGATACGTAGGAAGTTGAATACTTCCTACCCTGGCTAGAGCCAGCAAGTACAAGGGGGCCGTAGGGGTAACAAAAACGGCTTGCAGCGACAGGGCTGCAAGCCGTTTAGGGAGAAAAAGCTTACCCGTTTTTAACGAGCGACAAAACGGTAAGTAATCGTACCGCATTGCCGATCGACGTTGCCGGGGGCAAATTTCCATTGTTTAGCTGAATCCAGAGCCAATTGCTTGAGGCGGCTGGACGTAGTGGTAGTACCTTTTTGGGTGAACGTAGTGCTAATGACGTTGCCCGAACGATCGACGCATACCTCTACGACCACGGTGCCCTGCTCTTGAGAATTATCTTTGGGCGTATGCGAACGTGCTACACCGCGGTTGGACAAGCCGCCGCCGACGTTGCCAGAGCCAGTACTAATGCCTTCCAGGTTAGAAGCATTGGGATCGCCCCCAGGGTCGCCCTGGTTGCCCGGTTTCCCCGTCTGGCCTTTGCCGCTGCCCAGCCCTTCCAAGCCGAGGCTCTTGCCGAAATCTTCCGCTTCTTTTTTTTGGCGGGCGGCTTCGGCCTGGCGGGCAGCTTCAGCATCAGCAGCCGCTTTTTTCTTTGCTTCTTCAGCCGCCTTGCGGTCCCTTTCTACCTGCTCTTGCCGTTCTTTTTCCCGCCGTAGCGCCACTGCGCTAGGATCTTCCGTCGTCACCACGGGTTTCTTGGTCTCGGGTTCAGGTTTGGGTTTGGGGGTTTCTTTTACCGGCTCCCGGACTTCCTCTTCGGGTGCCACTTCCTGTGGCGGCACCTCCTCTTCTACCGGCTCAGCAGGGCCGGCATTATCCGAGCCTTGCCCTTCATCGGGCAAGCCAAGATTGACTAAAATGCCTGGCTGGCCCGGAGGCGGGTCCGGAAAAGTGAGCAAGGGCAAAACTGCCAACATAATTAAAGCAACGTGGATGGCTACGCTGACCATCATGCCGCGCTTCTTATTCTCTTCGTCTTTGCTGCCTACTGAAGTGTCGAAAGCCATAATTAAACTATTTTGTCTCTTGTCATCTGAAGCCTTATTACTCAACGAAAGACCTTGGCTTTACATTCCAAGCCAACTGCTTTTTATCAATTCTTTAACAGGGCAGGCACTATTTGCCCTCAGTTGCCAGTACAGCATTGATTTCAAAGCGCATGGCCATATCCATCACGGAGATAACGTGCTCAGTAGGCGTGCCCTTATCCGGAGAGATTGTAATGGTAGGCTTGCTGCTGGTGCGTGCCAGGCGTTGCAAGCCGCGCTCCAGCTCCTCCAGGCCCAGGCGCTTGTTGTTGAGGTAGAAATTGCCTCCCCGGCTGATGCTGACATCGTCAATACGCTGGGTAGAAGGCGCGCTAGACTTGGAGCTGCTAGGCAGCTTGAGATTGAGCGCGTTGGGGGCCACCAGGCTCGAGGTCAGCATAAAAAAAATCAGCAGCAGGAAGATAATGTCTGTCAGTGAAGACATACTAAACTGTGCACTGACTTTGCTTTTCTTTTTCAATCCCATCAGGCTCAGGTTTTGGGTTGGGTTGCGATAATAGCGTTCATTTTCAAGCGGTTAGCAATCTGCATTACCTCTACCACCTCATCAAAAGGGGTGCCCACTTCTGCCACTATGGTCACCACCGCATTTTCGCGGTTGTCGGAGGTGCGGACCTCCAGGCGCAGCGCCCGCTCTAAATCCCTGGCAGCAATCTCTCGCCCATTGACAGTTAGCTTGCCACTCTTTTCGATGGTCACGACCATCGAAGTAGAGGCGACCGTCTTTGAGTCAGACTTGGGCAGTTCAAAAGGCTGTATGCGCACCAGGGTCGAAGTGAGCATAAAAAAAATCAGCAGCAGGAAGATGATGTCCGTCAGAGAGGACATACTAAATTCAGCACTGACTTTACTTCTCTTTTTCAATCCCATAATGGATAAGGTTTATAGCCGCCTTAGCGGCGGACAAGCAGCACCCTGCTCAATAGTGAAAAGGATCAGGCCGAAGGCTCTTGCAGCAAGTCCATGAATTCTACCGTGGTGCGCTCCATTTTAAAGACCACTTTTTCCACATTAGCAACCAGGATGTTGTAGCCGATAAAGGCGAAAATGCCCACAAACAAGCCAAAGGCCGTAGTGAGCAGAGCCTGGTAGATACCGCCAGCCAGCAAGTCGGGCGTCACGTTTTGTTCGGTAGACATGCGGTAGAAAGCCATGATCATACCGGTTACGGTGCCGAAGAACCCAATCATGGGTGCGGCGCCGGCAATACTTGCTAGTGTGGAGAGGTTCTTTTCGAGCTTAAAAATCTCGAGGTTGCCCACGTTTTCGATGGCCGTGTCAATATCGCGTAGAGGCTTGCCGATGCGCTGGATACCTTTCTCCACCATCCTGGCTATGGGAGAATCCGTAGACTGGCAGAGGGCTTTAGCACCAGGGATGTTGCCGGATTGTACGTTAGCACGGATGCTATTCATAAAGCTGTGGTCTACCTGTCCGGCACGTTTGATCGTCAGGTAGCGCTCTACGAAGATGTACAAGGCAATGACGGACAATACCAGCAGCATGAGCACGATGATGATGCCCATGGGGCCACTCTCGATGATGATGTCCAGAAAGCTCTGAGAGCCTACCTCGCGATCCAGGCCTTCTGCTTCTTGAAACAACAATAGGGTCTGTTGCAGCATGAATGTTACGGTTTTGTTTTGATAGTCTGAATGTCCTTCCTTTGCTTTTGCGCAAGCGCTCTGCGGCCCAAAGATAAACTAATCCGCTAATGCGCGCCCATTTGCGCTGGGCAAAGTTTTAACAATCGGGCCTAAAGTTAAATAAAAATACATTTGTAAAAAAGCTTTCCGCAAATATCCCCTCCTAACGCTAAGCGGGCAAATAGAATTGCTTGGCTATACGCCATTTTTGTACAGCGGTGGAAGTTCTCTCGGCATCCCCTTGGAAAAAAATGACAAAATGTTCGCGGTTTGTCCGTAAGTTTCTATTTTTGCGCAGTTAGCGAAAATTCGCTAAAAAGCGGTGAACCCGGTTTTGCGCGCTCTGGTTTGGCTAACGAGCCTTCAATCCTCAATCACATAAAAACACAATTCGAGATTACATGAGCAGACGAATCAAAAAAGCAGCCGTGCTGGGCTCTGGCGTGATGGGCGCTGGCATTGCCTGCCACCTGGCTAATATCGGCTTGGAAGTACTGATGCTGGACATCCTGCCCCCCAATTTGCCCGAAGCAGAAAAAAGCAGGCCCGCCGCCCGCAACCGCATCGCAAATGAAGCCTTGCAAAACGCCCTCAAATCCCGCCCGGCTGCTCTTTACGATACAGGTTTCGCCACTCGCATCACTACCGGCAATTTCGAGGATGATTTCAATAAAATCGCCGACTGTGACTGGATTATCGAGGTTGTTATTGAACGCCTGGATATTAAAAAACAAATTTTTGAAAAAGTCGATCAATTCCGCAAGCCGGGTTCGTTGGTCTCTTCCAATACTTCCGGCATCCCGATAAGCCTGATGGCGGAAGGGCGCAGCGAGGACTTTCGCCGCCACTTTTGCGGCACTCACTTTTTCAACCCACCCCGCTACATGCGCCTGCTGGAGATTATCCCCGGGCCGGATACCAGCCCCGAAGCCGTTGGCTTCCTGATGCACTATGGCGACCTCCACCTGGGGAAGCAAACGGTATTGTGTAAAGATACGCCGGCCTTCATCGCCAACCGCGTGGGGGTTTACGCTATTATGAAGGTGTACCAGCTCGCCACCGAACTGAAACTACCCATCGAGGCGGTAGACCGCCTGACTGGTGCCGCCATCGGCCGCCCCAAGACCGGCACTTTCCGCCTGGGCGACCTGGTCGGCCACGATACGGCAGCTAAGGTCATCAAAGGCCTGCAAGAAAATTGCCCGGACGACGAGCAAGTCGCCCGCTTCGAGCTCCCCCCTTACTTCCAATTCCTGCTCGACAACAACTTCCTGGGCAACAAAAGCGGCCAGGGTTTTTACAAAAAAACCAAGGAGCGCGATGAAAATGGCAAAAACATTATCTATGCCCTCAACCTCGAGACTTTGGAATACGAGCCGCCGCAAAAAACTGATTTGCCCAGCTTGAAAACGGCCAAACAGATCGATAATCTTCCGAAACGCATCAAAGCCCTGTTCAACAGCGAAGACCGCGGTGGAAAGCTAATCCGCAAATCCTTGCTGGGCTTGTTTGCCTATGCCTCCAATCGCATACCTGAGATTTCGGACAACCTCTATAGCATCGACGAAGCAATGCGCGGCGGTTATGCCTGGGAGCTCGGCCCCTTTGAGTACTGGGATGTCATCGGGCTAAAAAAGGGCCTGCTCCTGGCAGAAGAAAGCGGGCAGCCGGTAGCTGGCTGGGTCAAGGAAATGGTTGAGGCCGGGCATGAAGCGTTTTACAAGCACGAAGGCGGCCAGCTCAAGTACTACGACCTTGAAGCTAAAGATTATCTAATCGTGCCGGATGCAGAGGAGTTTATCATCCTCAACAACTACCGCGACCAGAAACCAGTCTATTCCAACAGCGAAACCACCTTGCACGATATCGGCGAAGGGGTGCTCTGCCTGGAATTTACCAGCCCCCACAATGCCATCGGCGAGGGCGTGCTGCGCGGCATCAACGATGCCATCCAGATTGCCGAAGAGAACGGCTGGAAAGGCCTGGTTATCGGCAATAATGCTGCTAACTTTTCGGTGGGTGCCAACCTCATGATGATTGCCATGATGGCTTACCAGCAGGAGTTTGATGAACTGAACCTGGCCATCAACCTCTTCCAACAGACCACCATGCGCTGTCGCTATTCAGCTATACCAGTGGTAGCAGCCACCCAAGGCTACGTCTTTGGTGGCGGTTGCGAAACGGCTATGCACTGCGATGCCGCGGTGAGCGCTGCCGAGTCTTACATCGGATTGGTTGAGGTGGGGGTGGGGCTCATCCCTGGCGGGGGCGGCACCAAGGAATTTGCCCTACGGGCCTCCGACCGCTTCTTCCCAGGTGATGTGCAAATACCTACCCTGATCGAACAATTCAAAACCATCGCCCTGGCCAAGGTGTCCACTTCTGCCTACGAGGCATTTCATCACGGCTACCTCCTCCCCCACCGCGACAGCGTGGTGCTCAACCGCGACCGCGCCATCGCCGAAGCGAAAGCCAAGGTGCTGGAGCTGGCTCGCAATTATACTCAGCCCCTGCCCCGCACGGATATAACCGTGCTCGGACGCCAGGGCCTGGCCGCGCTCTACACTGCCGCTAATGAACTGCGCCTGGGCAACTACGCCTCGGAGCACGACATTAAAATCGCGCATAAAATCGCCTACGTCCTCTGCGGCGGTGACCTGACTGGCACCCCACAGGTCAGCGAGCAATACTTGCTGGATGTGGAGCGTGAGGCTTTTCTCAGCCTTTGCGGCGAACAAAAAACGCTGGAGCGCATCCAGCACATGTTGCAGACTAACCGGCCGTTGAGGAATTAAGTGCCGATTATTGGAATTAAGCGAAGCTCTGGCTTGAAAGCAGGCCCTAAACTGTGCCGCTCAAAGCATGTAATCCGCAGCTTCATTAACACATAACGCTAACACAAGAAAAAGCACATGGAAGCATATATCGTAAAGGCCTACCGCTCGGCCATTGGCAAAGCCAACAAAGGCGGGTTTCGCAATTACCGTTCCGACGACCTGGCGGTAGATGTCATTCAATACCTGCTCCAGCATACGCCAGAGCTCGACCCCAAGCTCGTAGATGATGTCATCGTGGGCTGCGCCAACCCGGAAGGGGAACAAGGCCTACAAATTGGGCGACAGATTTCAATGCGCGCCCTGGGCAAGGAAGTGCCTGGCATGACCGTCAACCGCTACTGCGCCTCCGGATTGGAGACGATATCCATTGCCGTGGCTAAAATACGCGCGGGCATGGGCCAGATTTACGTCGCCGGGGGGGCAGAAAACATGAGTATGATCCCCATGACCGGCTACAAGCTGGCACCGAGCTACAAAGTAGCTTCATCAACCCCCGATTATCTGGCCAGTATGGGCCTGACTGCTGAAGCGGTGGCTAAAAAGTATGGCATCAGCCGGGAGGCTTCCGATGAGTTTGCCTTTCAGTCACACCTCAAGGCGGGCCGCGCTATCGACGAAGGCAAGTTCAAAGAAGAAATCGTACCAGTAAAGGTCACCGAAGTTTTCGTCAAAGATGGCAAGCGAGCCGAGGCTTCATTTATGATAGATACGGATGAAGGGGTGCGGCGCGATACCACCACAGCAGCGCTGGCTAAACTACGGCCGGCCTTCGCTAATGGCGGCATAGTCACTGCTGGAAATTCCTCTCAGACCTCGGACGGCGCCGCTTTCACCTTGGTGATGAGCGAGGAGATGGTCAAGCAATTGGGCCTTACGCCAATCGCCCGTTTGGCGGCATGCTCCGTAGCGGGGGTAGAGCCGCTCTACATGGGGATTGGGCCCTGTGCCGCCATCCCCAAAGCACTGCAACAGGCCGGCCTGAAATTAAATGATATAGAGCTTATCGAATTAAATGAAGCCTTTGCCGCCCAAGCCCTGGCGGTCATCCAGGAAGCCCGCCTAAACCCGGATATCGTCAACGTCAATGGCGGCGCGATTGCCTTGGGCCACCCCCTAGGCTGCACTGGCGCCAAGCTCTCCACCCAGTTGTTCAACGAGCTGCGCCGACAAGGCAGGAAATACGGCATGGTGACCGCCTGCGTCGGCGGAGGGCAGGGGATTGCGGGTATTTATGAGTTGCTAAATTAAACCGTCCGACTATTTTTGACCGGTCAGCACTTCCTAAGCCGTTTCATGGAAGTGCTGACCGGCCTTCCTACCCAAGCCCTGGATACCTCAGGCGGTTATCGCACCAAAGTAACATCCCCCTTAAACACCTCCGTGCGTCCATCCAGGAATTCAATCTCGGCAAAGTAGGCATATACGCCCGCAGGCATCTCGCCGCCGCGGAAAGTGCCATCCCAACCGCGGTTGGCATCATTCGGCAAGAAGTCCATATCCTGATAAACGAGGCTGCCGTAGCGGCTGAAAATGCGGAAGGACTTGATCATCCGTACTGCGTTGTCGGCGAAAACGATTAAGACGTCATTATTTCCGTCAGCGTTGGGGCTGAAGGCGTTGGGGATGAACACCCGGCGGTCGGTACGCACCCCGATGAAAATAAAATCCGTTGCCCGGCAAAAAGTGACCGTATCTAGTACCTCGACGGTATAGCCGCTGCTGATGCGCGGGCTAGCCCAGATTGACTGCGGCCCGCCCTTTTTACCCAAAGAATCAGGATAAATCCAGGAAAACGCTACATCCTGGCTATTGGAAAGAGCCGTAATACGGATTGAATCCCCAAGTTGTACGAAAGCCTCGGCATCCAATTCTACCAGCAATTCTGGGGCAGGGTTGACGGTAGCGTCAAATTCCTGTTCGCAGCCAACCGCGTCGCGGACAGTCACGGTATAGGCTCCCGCAAAGAGGTTGGAAAAGGTGGCTGAAGGAGCAAAAATGATGCCATCGAGGGCGTATTCATAAGGCGGTACGCCGCCAGCAGTTTCGATAGCCTGGATAGTGCCGCCGTTATCACCGCTGAGGCAAGTGATATCGGAGACGGATAAGGAGGCCTGCACCAGGTCGGGCTCGCTCAGATCAATTTCGGCCGTTGCTTGACAGCCTTTTTCATTGGTGATGAGCACCGCATACCGGCCGGCCGGCAAGCCCGCAGCTTGGGCATCGGTAGAGCCATTAGACCAACTGAAGCTAAAGCTTTCGCCCGGCCCGCCAGCCATTGCCCGCAGGATGCCATTGGCATCTCCTTTGCAATTGACCGGTTTTTCAACCGCAATCACGGCCGTTACCGGGCCAGGGGGCTGGGTAATCACCCCGCGGGCGCTAGCCTGACAGCCATCGACATTAGTGACTAACACGCTATATTCACCAGCAGGCAAGCCGCTGACCGAGGTCGTAGAAGCGCCATTATCCCATTCATAGGCAATCGGGCTGCCATTGGTCTGTGCCGTGATGATGCCATCGCTGCCCTCAAAACAGGACACGGGCTGGACTTCGGCCAGCGTGATGATGAATTCTGGCGGCTCCGTGATCGAGATAGCCCGCACTTGTTCACAGCCATTGGCATCGCTAAGCGTCACCTGATAAATACCCGCACAGAGGTTTTCTAGCGCCGCGCTGCTCTGACCACTGCTCCAGGAAAATTGATACCCTCCTACTCCCCCGCTGGCAGACATGGCGATAGCCCCGTCGCAGAAGCGAAAACAACTAGCGTTGGCCTGGCTATCCAGGGCAAGTACCAGCGGCTCTGGCTCGACAATTACTACGTTGAAGACGACTTCGAAAAACTCGTCCATAATCGAGATAACGTAAGTCCCGGCAGGCAAGTTTGGCAGGATAATTTCTTCCCCGGCAGCACCAATGACGCCAGCGCCAAAAACAGTATTCTCCAGGTTTTTCCAGGCATAGGAGTAAGGCGGAAGCCCGCTGCTGGCTGAAAAGATAATTTGCCCATTGGTATCACCGTGGCAAGCCAGGGTATCGCCTTGGAAAGTCGGGATGATTTCCGTGACAAAATCCACGACAAAACAGGTATCCTTCGTGCAGCCAAAAGAGTCGGTCACTTGTACACAGCACAGTTCGCCGCCGACGAGCGCTTCGTTATCGGACCCGGTGCGGCCATTGCACCATTCAAAGGTATAGCCGCTGCCCGAGCCGCCAAAGGCGCTTACGGTAGCGATACCATTAGGGGTGCCTTCCCCAATGGCGGGCCTGATTTGGTTGAGGACAATAGAAACAGGAGGCAGGACGATCAGGCTGGTATTGACCACGCTATCACACCCCTGGAAAAGCTGGAAGGTATTGGTGTAAAGGCCCGGTTCGGTATAGACCGAATTGCCAACCGTAAAGCTCTCTCCGGCGCAAATCGTCACCTCCTGATTGGTCACCGGGCGGATGTCGCCCGCGTCGTAAACATCTAAAGTGAATATCCCGCGATTGTGATCGGCATCGCCATCGATGAGCAAATAGTAAGTTTGTCCCGGGAATAGGCAGCTCACCTGCAAAATCTCGTCCAATTCGCCGAAAGTATATTGGCTGGCAATATGCTGCATGCCCAGGTTGCAGTTGTTGTTGAAAGCCCGGTACACCCCTAGTTGGATGCCGATAGAATCAATAACCCGGCTGGAGATGCCCTCGATGCGGACGTGGCCGGAGGGCGGAGCAACGAACTTGAACCAGACCGAAGACTGCAAAACGAAATTGGGGCTAAAGGGGTCTCCTGTACTAGTGGCGCAATAATTGCTCATCGGGCGGTCCAGCCCCACGGAGCCTCCTTCCGGCACGGCTCCTAAATCCAAAGCATCGCAGCGCAGGTCAGGCGCGTCATCCACATCCACATTAGTGACTTGCAGGCCGAAGAAGCCTTCCTCCGAGCCGGGGTCCGAAATGGTCCCATCGATGAGGATGTAATAGGTCGTATTAGGTTCGGGGCAACGCAGGCGGATAAAGGCATCATAGGTACTGCTATTAGACACCCAGCTCACCAATTGGAAGTTGCCGTCGCATTGGCTGTTGTCTGATCGGTAAAGGGCCATCTGCATATCTACTCCATCGCCGACGCTTTCGGGATCACTGCGGGCTTCGATGCGCATCACCGCGCCAATATCATTGCCGGTGGTAAAGCGGAACCATACCCCGTTTTCGTTGTTAAAACCGCCCGCCGGAAGGGGGTTGGGTTCATTGGCATTGGTAGCACAGATATTGTCATAGAGGCCAAGGGAATAATCTCCCAGCGTATCGCCCCTTCCAAGGATGCCCAGCTCTTCGGCATTACACAGGTCATCATTGAACGAAAGCCCCCGCGAGGTTTCGATGATAAAAGTGGCCTCGCCCGTAGAAGCTCCATTGGCAATAGCAATGGTATAAGTTGCGCTCTGCCCTGGTGCCGGTATGGCAAAGCTTTCGCAAATAGTTTCCAGGCAACTGGCATCGATGCCACAACCAGCGCCCAATTCGTATAAAAGGTCGTCATTTTCAAACGCCTGGAAACAGACCTGCAGCTGGGCAGGCAAGTCAATAGGGCAATCATACGAAGCCATGTATTGTTCATTGGGCAGCACGGTATAACAATTTCCTTCCCGGGGATAAGTAACCCAGCCCTCGTTCTCGACATTGAGCTGCCACAAATAATCTGGCGCAGAAAAAAGGTCGGTACAAGTTGAACTTGAGCTTCCGCTAATGACGGTCAGTCGTACTTCCGTCGGTTGTGCCGCCAGGCCGACGGCCCACAGAGCCAGGCAAAGGATTAGTAAACGTTTCATGGATACCAAATCTATTTTTGTTAAGTGCTATTGAGGCAGGAGATGGCAGCCCTCTTCCTCTTCAGAGAGCTGCTGGCGTGCATTATTCCACTACGGGCGAAAGGGCGTTGACACAAAATTAATACTTTTCTTTACATTTCATCATTTCCGGTAAAAAAAGCACCTGCTTGGTCTTAAAATGGCGAAGCGCTCCCTTCCACCTTAGGAAGGAAGCGCTCCGGCTTTGATAGTTAGGACACCAATGGTAGTTATCTCAATATCGTCACATCTCCGCGGATAATCTCGCCTCTGCCGATATTCAGGCGCAGGATGTAGTAGTAAGTGCCATCTGGCAAATCTTCGCCTTTGTTGTTTACCCCCTGCCAATTGTTGATATAAGGGCTGGCGCTGAACACGATATCGCCCCAACGGTTGAACACGATCAACTCGTTGTCGGGGAATTTATCGGGGTTCAACAACAACTGGTCAAAGACCAGGGCGTCATTCAAGCCGTCACCATTTGGGGTGATGGCATTGGGCAGTTTGGTTTGCACCGTCGTATCGCGATCAATGATGACTTGTACCAACGCTTCATCGCACAAAGTTGGGCACAGCACATTACAAATGCGGTAGGTGAATTCGTCCTGTGCCGGCTGGAAGAGATTGTTCAGCAAGTTATAAGTGAAACTGCCACTGCCTACATCCAATAAGCTGCCCAGGAAGGGATTGTCGATGATATTGATCGCCCATTCCGATACATTATCCAAAACATCATTGCCCGCAAGGTTTAATGTGGAGAGCGAAAGCCCCTGCGGGATAGTCAGGACGTCGTCATTGGCGATCGGTGCTTGTTCCGGCACAATCATCAAGGTATCGGTACTGTAATTTGGGCAGCCATCCTGAGAAAGCGACCACACCAGCAAGTTTTCGCCAGCAGCAAGATTGCTGACGGTAGTGTTGATACCAGCTGGATCGGCAACCACCGCTGCGCCCAACGCTATCCACTGGCCAGTGACGCCAGCGGGCAATTGCCCGCCATTGCCAATGATGCTAGCTTCTGTACCACAGGCGACATCGGTCTGCTCCGCATTCGCCGAAACCAAGCTCGGATCCAATTCAATCAATAAAACCACCGAGGTGTCGGCGCAATTATTTTGAGTATTCGTCACAATCAACTGGTAGGAGCCGGCTGCCGTTACCGTTGAGGAAAGCGCATTGGGCGGGTTGGGCGTGCCCGTGCCGGAAAGCACGACCCACTGGTAGCTGTAAACATCGCCCTGCGAAGACTGGGTGCCATCCAGGATGATGTCCTCACCACAGCCAATCAGGTTATCAGAGGCTGTGGCAGCGGCCATCGGCACGTTCGGGTCTTCCGCAACGACGACCTCCTGGCTAGCTTCACAGCCGTTGGCAGCGCTCGCTACTGTCAGGAGATAAGTACCTGCAGCATTGACGCTGACCGACAAGTTCCCTGCGGGAGGAGTAACCATACCGCCGCCGCTAATCGCCGCCCAGGTGATGGATTCAAAATCAGCCGGGCTGCCTGAAGCGCTTGCATCCAGGCTCACCGTTTGCCCGGCACAGCCAAAGAGCACCGGCGTTTCGATCATCAGCATCGGTGCCATGGTATCAGCAGCCACTTCGATGACTACAGTGGAATCACAACCATTGAGGGTACTCGTCAAGGTGAGCTGGTAGCTACCCGGGCCATTGACCGTAGCCGTTAGCGTGCCAGCAATAGGGTTGAGCTGCCCCCCCTGGATGACTTGCCAAACTGGCGCTTCAAATGCGCCGGCCGGGCCAGATGCGCTGGCATTAAGCGTCAGCAGGTTGTCGCGGCACTGGAAGTCACGGGGCGACTCGAAGTTTACGGGAGGAGGCACAATATCCTGCAACACCTCAATACTCACGGTGGAGTCACAACCATTTTCGGCATTAGATACGATCAATTGGTAAATGCCAGGGGTAGTAACATCCGCCATGAGGCTCTCGCTGATGAGGCCGCCATTGGGATCCAGCCATTGATAGGAGATGTTGTCCCCTACTGCCGAACCCGCTCCGTTGAGAGAAAGCATAGCCGTATTGCAATCCAGCAATGGGCTGGCATTGGCAATATTAGCAGCGGGCAAGTCCCGCTCATCCTCTACCACCAATTCATTGACGCCAACACAAAGGTTGACCGTATCAGTTACCGTAATGGTAAAGACACCAGGGCCATATACGAGTACTTCAAAGGGATTTCCAGTGGTGGCTACCCCATCTGACCATTCGAAAGTCAGTCGGCTCAAATCAATCGTATCTGGCAGGATACTGATGCTGACCGCCACCGTGTCGGTGGTACAGTCGAAAGGTAGCACCCCAACATTGGTAGGCGCACCGATGACCACCTGGGGGCGTACCCCATCGGCATCTATCGTCACTGCATCAACAGAGGTGCAACCACTGACGGTATTGGTAACCGTCAACAAATAGGTACCCGGGAAATCGATGGGCACTACGGAAGCATCGGGGCCCTGGGCGACAATCTCCACTGGCAGCAGGTTCTCCAGTCGTTCCCAGGTGTAAATAATATTTGGGCCAATTGTAGAAGCCGAACCATCCAGCACGGCTTCGTTATCGGTACAAACCAAGGTGAAATTATTCCCGGCCTCCGCTGCAGGCGTATCGAAATTGCCATCCACCGTAATCGTATCTCGGGCAGAGCAACGCGATAACTGGTCTGTTACTACAAACTCAAACACGCCAGGGCCATCTACCGGGAAGAAATATTGGTTGAAGGGGCCAGGTGCAGAGCCCGACAATACATTCCACTGTACCGAAACGGCATTGAGCGAATCGCTCATCGTGGAAGCAGAAGCATCTATAGTATCCAGACCACTAAGGCAGTTGAGGAACAAGTTGCGGTCTTCTGCCGGGATAATCGCTTCCATATCGCGGAAAAAGGCCTGCACCGTACGGAATTTAGTGTCGAAACAGCCAGTCAGCGTACTCGTCACCACCGCAGTATAGGAGCCTGCTGCATCAACGCGGATGAGCGTATCCCCTGGGGATATTTCGACGATATTGCCCCCAACTGCTTGCCATTCGATCGTATAAGTGCCAAATGGCTGGTCTACATTAGCACGCACAATGATGGTCTCATTCTCACAATTGATATCGCCTGTAGCGATGACTTCGAAAGAAGGAGGCAGGGTGTCCTTAATCACCTCTACGGTAGCCAAGCCAACACAGCCAGTCAGCGTATCGGTTATCTGTAGGGAATAAGTACCCTGTAGGCCAACATCAGCAATGAGTGGGTTATTGGGGTTGGTGGGGTCGACATCCAGGTTGAGGTTAACGTAGCGCCAACGGTAGGTGAAGCTACTGTTTTGAGCGGATGAAGTGGCATCGAGCGTTACGCCGTCCACTACGCAGGTTAGCGTATCAGGCATAGCGATGCTGACCAAGGGAGGGGTCGTATCTCGACCAACTTGAATGCTGGCCATCGCCGTACAGCCATTGAGCGGGTTGGTGACCGTCACTTGCAAATCGCCCGGGCTGGTGACGATGGGGTTGGGGCCGTTGGCGGTACCCGCTTGTATAGCTGCACCGCCGCTGGCAATCCATTGATAACTTACCTGGTTTGGATTGGCGTTGGTTACTACTGCCAGCAGCCTGACATTATTATTATTGCAACCAAAAACAGTTGAAGGGTTGCCCTCGATTGCCACCACTGGCAATTCGGCGTCGGGCACGACGATAGTGCTGCCGGAGTTGACACAACCATTAATCGTGTTGGTCACTTCGAAGGTATAGGTCCCCACCTGATCGGTCATATAATCCTGAGTAGTAGCGACCTCATTGCCATTGCCATCCAGCCAGCGGAAAGTATAATCGTCCGTATTATCACCGGCAAAACCGATGAGCGTAGCCAAATCATTGCAGCCGAGGAAGGTCGTATCAGTGCCTGGGCTGGCAATGGCGATAGGAGCTGCAATATCTCGAGTGACCAACACGCTGTCCGTAGCCATGCAGCCAGTAGTGATGATTGTTGCCCGCAAGCGGTACATGCCTGAATCAGATACCATGACCGCCAGTGGGCCAATCGCTGGGCCGGCCAAGGTATTCCCGGCAGGGCCAATCCAAGTATAGCGCACCGTATCCCCCAAAGCCGGAGCGATGAGTTCTACCTGATCTGCGGCGCAAGTTAAGGTTTGAGTGACGCCAGGATCGACATCGGGGAAAACCGGCGGCAATAACTCGACCGTATCTCGCACGGAACAGCCCGTGGCCTGATCCGTTACATTGATGATAAAGGTGCCTGGCCCACGCCCCAGGAGCACTCGATCGTTGGGCGAGCTACAGACCTGGCCACCTTGCGTGGCGGTCCATTGGTAAGTGATGGTTGGCCCCTGCGAAGCCATCGGGCTGATAAAGGTACAAGGGGGGTCGCAACTGGAAACCCGATCAGCCCCGGCATTGACGAAGAGGTTGGCGCCCAAAGAAGGCACGTAGAAGGTATCTGAAGCAACCAAGGAGAGGTCAAAGCGGTCTCTTACCGTCAATGAATAGAAACCCTCGGAAAGGAAACGCAATGAATCGGCAAACTGCGGCGGGGCAACATCCCAACTGAAGATATATTGACCACTGCCTCCTGTTATCTGCACCTGAATAAATCCATCTCTGGCACCGGGGCAGCTTTCCGGCCGCAGCGAATCCAGGAAGATGAATAGTTTGTCATTGATACAGACCTCGCCATCAATATCCAGCAGGCTACCCGTGCCATTTACAGTTTCCACCATCGGCTGCGGCGCCGAGCTGGCGCTGACGATATAACAGCTATCAGCCGGGCCGAGGGTGCGGAAGCACATCTCAAAAATGACGGTGCTATCGAGCAGCGACAAGCCGCCTGGCTCATTAAAGCTAAAGCAGGTGTTACCCACTGGCTGCCCACCTAGTTCGATATTGAGGCTGGGGATAAAGCCCCCGTTATTGACGCCAATCAGCTCCAGGTTGCCCGGGCCCCAGTTGATGCAGAAATCACCGCTGATGATGCCCGCAAATTCCGACACTTTCACTGGCACGCAAATGGTATCCTGCAAATCGCCCCTGACTTTGCCGATTTCCAGGTAGAAGCCTTCAGGGCTGAGGATACAGTAGCTGCCGGATAAGCCCGTCAATCCCACATTTTCGCCGCCAGAGGTAGCGGTAGTAGCCTGTGCCACCAGAGGCACATCCACAATCAGCAGCTCATCGCAATCGCCGGGGTTACCCAATACTTCAAAACAGAGCGAGAATATTGCGGTGCCGTCGGCCAAGGTCACCGGCATAGAAGGCGTCCAGTTGAAGGTAATCTGACCAGCAGCGGCGCCCAACAAGCCGAAGTTGCCGTTGGTAGCTCCCGGAAGCGTCAGGTTTTGGATGCCACCGGACAGGAGAAACCTCAAATCAGTGGTCTCGAAGGAAAGGGAGAACTGCATCGAGGTCACATCCGTAAAATTGCTGACTGCAAAGTCGAAGCAGACGGTATCGCCCGGGCGGCCTTGTACGCCATCTCCAATCTCGATAACGATGCCGTCAGGTTGATCGACCACGACCTCACAGTTCATTGGATTGATACCAATATTAGTGTTGTTGTTGTTGATGATGGCCACGTCGATGGCAAGCAGATCGTCCTGATTGACAAAGATGAAGGGGCTATTTCCACCCAGGCCTATCACGTCAAAGCAGACTTCGAAGAGCACTGCTCCGGCTGCCCGGTTAGTCGGGCTGCCAGTCCAGGACATCCCCAGGACACCATTGGCGGCATTGGCGGCATTGAACGTAATGCCACCGGGAAGGTTGGGGTTTTGCGTGCTGGTATAAGCGAGGATAGCCTGGTTCCACTCCATGAGGAATTGCAGGGTCGTAACATTTTGGAAATTATCGCCTGCCAGTACCTGGATACAAACCTGCTCATTGAGGCTAACGGGATCGCCACAATTGGCTGAAAGTTTCAAACCAGTTGGGCTACAAGGGCCAACAAAAATCCGACCGGCAAGCTGGCCTACCGCAATATTGTTGAAGCCGCTACCAAAGTTGTTGGCTGCTTCAGGTTCGAAGAAGGGCTGCCCGGGCTGTTCATCGCCAATGGCGATTTTGAAATTGCGGCTACAGGCCCCGCTTTTCAAGCGGAGGCACAATTGAAAAATGATAGTAGAGTCTGCCACTGAAACGCCGTTTTGTGGCGTAGGCGCACTCCAGGACACCGTCGCGCTGCCAGGCAAGACCCCAACCGCTGCACCGGGCGTACCAAAGTTGCTCAACCCTAAATTGGGCAGGTTGCCCGGGATTACGATATTGACAAACTCTGCCAAGCTGGGGTCCCATACAATAGGGAACTGGAAACCGGTAAGCTCGTCAAAGCCAAAAACTCGGAAGTCTATGCACACCAGGTCTCCTTCATTACCCTGGCCATCGGAAATATCCACCAAGAATGGGCGAACACAGGTAGAAATCAAGGCCGTATCAATCTTAGACTCGGCAATGCCGATGTTGGTGCAGCCGGCGCCCTTGCGTTTGATATCGGGCGTCAGGGGGTTAGCCGAAGCCGGTATGATGATTTGAGTGGCATCGCCATACTGCCCGATAGCCGTAAAACAGACCTGGAATATATTGGTCCCATCAGCAAGCGTATTGCCTATGGCTGCGGGGTTGTCGCAGTCGCCAAAAGTCCAATTCAGCAGCAAAGTGCTATCGGAAGTCTGCGTGAAGTTGGCCCCCGTCAGGCCGGTCAGGTTGTAAGCACCAGTGTTATTGTACTGCAAGACGGAGGGGTCCCATTGGATAAAGAAAGTCATGGACAGGATGTCCGTAAAATCTAATACCTGTATATCCACGCAAAAAGTTTCGTTGGCGCAGGGCGGGTCGCCGGCGGGAGGTATGATGTTTATAGCGGGCTGTGCCAGGGCAGCAGTAGAGATAGCCATCCCTACCACGAGCGTTAGCAGTATCTTCTTCATGGAAATTTCGAATTTGTGAGCGGTGGTTGTTGTGCTCAATGAGAAAAAACTATCGGCTGTCAGGGATATTCGATTCATGAACCAGACAAATTGAAGTGCGAAGCGATGTAGCAAGGCTTATTTAAACATGGAAAAAGCCAGGTTGATCTCATGGCTCGTCCCGGCTGTAGGGCCAAAAGAGCTAAAAGAATAACCAAAGCCATAACCTATGCGGACGGTCTGATCAAAGCCCGCCGTATCGCCCAGTACGATGCCTGTTTCGAGGTGCGCCGTGCCCGAAGTAGAAGCGCCAGCCCCTATCCAGAAGTTGACCGGGAGATAATACCGCAGGTTAAAATCGGCGTTGACTGGAGCCCCCTGAGCATATTTCACCCAAAGGGAGGGCTCCAGAAAGCTATCGTTGTTGAAGAATTTGTAAAAGCCGAGCATGCCATAGAAATGCTGGACCCTTTTGACGCCATATTCGCCGTTTTCATCCTGGAAAGCGAGGTCCAGGCCAAATAGCTGCGGCACCGATAAGCCTGCATAGAAATAATCGTCGTTGCGGCCGACCAAGTGATAGAAGAACATGCCAAGGCTCAAATCCGGAAACAACTTGGACTGATCGGCCGTGCCGACCACATCCCCTGGTTCGCGCAAGCGGATCTCCGAAGCATTAATCCGATAATTGACAGCCCCAGCCCCTAAGCCGATCGAGAAGCCGCCCACTTCGGGGTCTTGGGTAACGATGCCGGCAATACGCCCATAAAAACCAGTGAAGCCCGTAGGGCCCGTTTGGTCATTCATGAGGTATCCGCCCGCCATCAGGGTCACCCCGGAGCCATCAGCGTAAAGATACGAGCCTCGGGCTGCCAAGGTGCGCGGCGCATTTTCCAGGCCGGCCCATTGAGCACGATAAGAAGCGCCAAAGGTGACATTCTGGCCAAATGCCAGAAAATCACTCTCCACCGCAGCCGGATTGAGGATAGTGAGGTTGTCGCGATATTGTGTGAATAGCGACAGCTGCTGTGCTTGAAGGCTGAATGCCGTCAAAAATAGCAGGGAAACAGAGAGTAAAACTAACCGAGTCATGGGATAAGTTTTTGAGATGGGCAAAGATAGTGAAATTTAATTTCCAGGAAGCAAACTCCTGGATTTTTTATAGAAATAAAACATATTAGTTTCATTTTTATTCGTAAAAACCACAGCCTGTTTTCACAACACGGCAAAACTTAAACCTAAAAAACAATGCTCATTCTTGCTATTATAAGCTGCCAAAGGGTTCTTTGTAGTCGGGGTTGGGCTTGTAAAAAGGCAAGGCCTCCAAAAGCGGAATCAAAGTTAGCGCTTTGTGTTCAGATTAGGCTATTTTATCTATGAGATTTTTTTTCTGCCTTGCGCTGCCAGCATCCTAAGCCTGCTCTCATTAAGAACCGTATCTATCTGTAACTTTTATTTCTTCAACCACTTACAAATAAAAAGCGCTGAAAATCGCCTGCTGGGCTTACTCCTGGAGAATATGTTAAAATTGCAGCAGGTGCCAGCTTAGCGCTGCGATTTTGCCGACAGGCTATTATTTTGCCCGTTTTGATGGAGGCCATAGACAAAACCTGGCTGGATGGCGTAGGCCCCGGCTTCCCCTCTTTTATTGAGGGCAAGAAAGCCCACCTGGATTTCCTCGACCCCCTTTTGCTTGAGGACGATTCGGCGGACGGCCTCTTCGCAAGCTTCCTGAGGCGATTTGCCCTGGCGCATCAATTCTACGATGAGGAAAGACCCCAAAGATTTCATCACGGCTTCACCCAAGCCCGTAGCAACGGCAGCGCCTACCTCATTATCAACATATAGCCCTGCACCGATGATGGGCGAGTCTCCTACCCGCCCTCTGAGTTTATAAGCCATCCCACTGGTGGTACAAGCGCCAGACAAGTTGCCTTGCTCATCGAGCGCTAACATGCCGATGGTGTCGTGAAGCTCGCTATTGATGATGGGCTTATATTGCGGGCTTTCTTTCCATTTCTCCCATGCCTGGCGTGCTTTTGCCGTCAGGAGGTCCTCTTCTTGGAAGCCGTTCGCCAGCGCAAATTGTTGCGCGCCCTGGCCAGCCAGCATCACGTGTGGCGTTTTTTCCATCACCAGGCGGGCGACGGAAATGGGGTGCATGATATTTTCCAGGAAGCAAACGGCGCCGCAATTGCCCATTTCATCCATAATGCAAGCATCCAGGGTCACCTTACCCTCGCGGTCAGGCAGCCCGCCATAGCCGACCGACATGTCATTAGGGTCGGCTTCCACCACCCTGACGCCCTGTTCGACCGCATCCAAAGAGCGGCCGCCGTCCTGGATCACGTTCCAGGCAACCTCATTGGCCGCTAGATTATTCCAGGTAGAAAGCACGGTTGGGTTTGGGCGCCCCCCAGCATTGATTACCGCTGCTTCGCCTGGCTGCCTTGGCTCACACCCTAAGGCCCAAGCTGCCGCTCCGAGGGCAGAACCAGCTATGAATTTTCGCCTTGTAAACATAACCTGAAAGCTTGTAGAGGTTTTAAGATTTTTTTTAGAAAAAAACTAAACTTGCTGGCTTTTATCCGTTGCCAGATAAAGATTGCGATGCCTGGAAAGCAATTCAGCATGCAAAACTAACAAGCTGGCGACAAGAACTAGCATCCTTAGCCTGTTTTTATGCCATTAACGCTTAATAATGCCCGCCAACAGCCGGGGTGCCTGAGCGCGAAAGCCATTATACCATCCTCCCGCTGCCGTCCCACCTGTTGCCGCAGGCGGGCCAATGCCAACTAAGCGCCGACTATAAAATCGTATGCCAGGGCAAAACCCCAAGCGAGGCCTCCCTTGGCGAACTGCTGACCAGCATGCTGCGGCCGGCTACTGGCTTTGGATGGCCGATTGCCCAAGGGGACCCGGCGCCCAATATCATCGCTTTGCAGGAAGACGTCCTTTCTGAAGCCATCGACTTATTTCCAAGCCCAATATCTAAATATTTAGGTGGAGACGAGTGCCCGAAAACGCGTTGGAAAGAATGCCAGGAATGCCCGCACCGCATTCCTGGGTGTACAATGCAACGTATGACGGAATATCTGCCTGATACCCCAAAGGTGGAATATACAACCTACCCGCACGCTATTGCCCTGGCGGAAGCTACCTGGAGCCCAAGGGATAAACGCAATTACGAGGATTTCATCAACCGCCTGAACCAGCATGCCCGCCGCATGAAGGACCTGGGACTGAACTATACCCAAAACGCCTGGTAATAAAGCTAAAAAATTCCTTACTTTTGAGCCGCAAAAAAGCTAGCTTTATGATTATTCGCCTTTTAGTTATCCTCATCTGCTGCGTCGTCTTTATCAATGGCTGCAATAGCGTCATTTCACAACATTTCGGCACGCATAAGCTACGGGCTTACACCCTGGAAAAGGCTTTGCAAACTGGTGTAGGAGATGCGGACTTTATCGAACTGGAAGACGCCTGGCTGTCTGGCGATTTTGTATACAAAGCCGCCAAAAACCCCAACAACCCGGGGGTTATCATCTACCCGGTGCTCACCAAGGAACAAATGGCCCAACGGGATAGCGGGCTAACAGTTGAGCCGGGCATAATCGCCTGGACGACCGACTTCCCCTCCCAGTGCGTCGAAGCAAAGGACTGTATCCAACGCCAGCAGCTCAGCCTGCGTGGCATCGTGCGGGATTTACCCAAAGATCGCCGGGCTGCCGGGCTCTTGGAAGGGCAAGGTTATCGCATCAGTGATAGCGCACTGCTGCTGGAACACGGCCGCAGTCCACTGGCCTGGTATTGGAATGCCCTGATGATGCTGGCCGCCGTGCTCGTCATTTTGGGCGTGGAAGCCTATAACCAGCGCAAGCTAAAAAAGGGGCAAGGAAATAACTGAACCGAAGGCATTGCCTTTTATCTCCAAACTCAATAAAACAAACCGTCGAGATGAAACGAAAAAAAATCGTTGCCGGCAACTGGAAGATGAATATGGATTACGAACAGGGCCGCACGCTCACCAAAGAGGTCATCGCGCTCCTGCAGCCCTCTGAAGCCATTGTGGTTTTGGGTGCTCCTTATATCCATTTAAAAAACATCAGCGGCATCATCAAGGACATTTCCAACCTGAAGCTCGCTGCCCAAAACTGCCACCAGGAAAACAGCGGCGCCTATACGGGCGAAGTTTCCGCCCCCATGCTGAAATCCTGTGGGGTTGACTACGTCATCCTCGGCCATTCTGAGCGCCGCGAGTATTTTGGCGAGCAGGATGTGCTCATCGCCCAAAAAATCGATGCGGTACTCGCACAAGGCATGCTGCCTATTTACTGCTGCGGTGAAAAGCTGGAAACGCGTGAAGCTGGCAAGCATGAAGAGCTGGTCAAGCAACAAGTTGAACAAGCCCTTTTCCATTTGAATGAGCAACAGATCCAGCAGGTGGTCATCGCTTACGAACCGGTATGGGCCATCGGCACGGGCAAAACGGCTAGCCCACAACAAGCACAGGACATGCACCGCCACATCCGCAGCCTCATCCGCACTAATTATGGCGATGTCATTGCCGAAGGCATGAGCATCCTCTACGGCGGCAGCGTCAAGGCTTCCAACGCCAAAGAACTCTTCGGCCAGGCCGACGTCGATGGCGGCCTGATCGGCGGCGCAGCGCTCGATGCTCAGGGCTTCGTCTCTATCGTAGAGAGTATCTAAATGGGATAGCAGATAATGCCTCCCTGATAGCTCGGGAGTACGGTGTACTAAGGAACGTGACGAACATACACTCGTTAAAATCGGGGAGTTATTTTCGGCACGTTCCT
>CAYSPJ010000009.1:0-70000 GCA_964432875.1 uncultured Phaeodactylibacter sp.
AGTTTCTCTCGCCACGGCGCAACGACGCAACGCCAGTATGGCGTATGCCGAGCGCCGAGCGCAACGTACCCGCCAAAGGCCCTATCCGGGCCTCCGGCGTGGATCAGCGGGCTACACATCCGTCTGAAAGACAGGACGTATTGAATGGGCGGGATAGGCGACGGTCGCCCAGTGGATGTTTTTGCTTTCCCATAAGCACAAATTTAGCAATAATAAGCCAATGATCCACTTGTGTAGATACCATAGGGACTAACGTCCGCTGCCATCCCTACGGGATTTTTTATGCTTAACATGCCGCTTTGGCTATTTCGGGCCGACCAAGCGGAGCTCCCCTGCCAAGCCCTCCGCCGAGCTGCCGCCGACCATCAGGCCGAAAGTGCCCGGCTCCACGGCCCATACACCCTGGGGCGTGTAAAAGCCCAGTAGGGATTCATCCACGGTAAAGGCGACGGTTTGCTTCTGCCCCGGGGCCAGATCCAGCAACTGGAAGCCCTTGAGCTCTTTGACTGGCCGGGTAGCCGAAGCCTGGCGGTTGTGCAGGTACAATTGCACGACCTCCCGGCCGGGCCGGCTGCCCGTGTTTTCCACCTCCACCGTCACGGTGACGGCCTGACCTGGCGTCAGCTCAACTTTACTGAGCTGCAAATTGCGGTAGGCAAAGGTGGTGTAGCTCAGCCCGTGGCCAAAGGGGAAGAGAGGGGTGTTGGCCTGGTCGATATAGTGCGACCAGAAGACCTCGTTCGGCCGCCTTTGCACGGGCCGCCCCGTACGTTTGTGGTTGTAATAAAGCGGCACCTGGCCCACGCTGCGGGGAAAAGTCACGGGCAATTTCCCGGAAGGATTGTAATCGCCGTAGAGCACCTGGGCGATGGCATGGCCGCTCTGCGTGCCCAATTGCCAAGCCTCCACGATGGCCGGCACCCGCTCTGCCGCCCACGGCAGGGCCAAGGGGCGGCCGTTGTTGAGCACCAGCACCACATTCGGGTTGACGGCGTAAACCGCCTCCAGCAACTGTTGCTGCAAGCCGGGCAGGCCCAGCTCGGTACGGCTGCGCGCTTCGCCCGACTGGAAGCCGTGCTCGCCTAAGACCAGCACCGCCACATCGGCCGCTTTGGCCGCCGCCACGGCTGCCGCCATGCCCGTGGTATCGGTTTCATTGACCTTAATATCGTCAACGAAGATGGCTGGCCCCACGATTAATTCCACGCCCTTTTCGTGCACCAACTCATTGCCCGAATAGGCGCTCATGCCTTCCAGCACGGATACGGCCGTGCCCGGGTCGGCAGCGATGCGCCAACTGCCCAGCGGGCTGTCTTTATCAGCTGCCAGCGAGCCGATCAGGGCGATGCGTTGCCCTTCCTTGCGCAACGGCAGCAGGCCGCCCTCGTTCTTCAGCAACACGATGGACTTGCGGGCCATCTCCAGCACGGCATCCTGAAAGGCCACTTGACCAGTGACGCGCTGCTCCCGCTCGGGATCGCAGTAGCGATAGGGATCGTCGAACAAGCCCAGCTCGTGCTTGACCCGCAGGATGCGCCGGGCTGCATCGTCAATCAGCGCCTCGTCCACTACGCCTTTGCGAACCAAGTCGGCCAGATGCTCGACGTAGGCATAGGATTCCATGTCCATGTCTGAGCCAGCCTTGGCAGCCAGCTCGGTGGCGTGCTTCAAGTCCTCGGCATAACCGTGGGTGACCATTTCCGCGATGGAGCCCCAATCAGAGACAACAAAACCTTCAAAGCCCCACTCGCCCTTGAGCAAGCCGCGCAGCAAGCCGGCATCACCCGTGGCGGGTATGCCATTGAGCTCGTTGAAGGCATTCATGAAGGTGCGCACCCCGGCATCTAGTGCTGCCTTGAAGGGCGGGAATACCACGTTATATAAAGTCGAGCTGCCGATGTCCACGGTATTGTAATCGCGGCCGCCCTCGGCAAAGCCATAAGCGGCGAAGTGCTTGGCACAAGCTGCCAGGGTAGCCGGAGAAGACAGGTCATCGCCCTGGAAACCCCGTACCCGGGCGGCGGCGATCTTGCTGCCCAGAAATGGGTCTTCGCCAGCACCCTCCATCACCCGGC
Organism: uncultured Phaeodactylibacter sp.; assembly: GCA_964432875.1. Taxonomy (GTDB): domain Bacteria; phylum Bacteroidota; class Bacteroidia; order Chitinophagales; family Saprospiraceae; genus JACJYE01. The sequence continues at coordinate 2,076 of CAYSPJ010000009.1, forward strand.
CCCAACGGGCGTCCCGGCTGATATCGACCATAGGTGCGAAGGTCCAGTTGATGCCAGCTGCTGCTGCTTCCTCGGCCGCGATGGCCGCCGAGCGTTGGATGGCCGCCAAGTCCCAGCTCGCTGCCTCTGCCAGAGGGATGGGGCTGATAGTCTTATAGCCGTGGATGACGTCGAAGCCGAAGATGAGCGGTATGCCTAAGCGACTCTCTTCCACCGCGATGCGCTGCAAAGCGCGGACTTGCTCCGCGCCCCGCGCATTGAGCATCGAGCCGACCCGGCCCTGGCGCAAGTGCTCGTATTTCTCGGCGTTCGCCCCGCCTTGCGGCACTGGCCCGGTGGCGTCCCAAAAGCCACTGTACTGGTTCATTTGGCCAATTTTCTCCTCCAGCGTCATGCGCTGCAGCAAGGCCTCGACCCGGTCGGCTATCTGCATTTCCGTATTTGAAATTTGGCCTATAACCTGAATACTAAAACCCAAAGTGATTGCAAAAAACAGGATGAATTTAGACATAAAAGCTCGTTTTGTTTCGACAAACTTAGGGGTAAAACCTCACATCAGCAAATTGTATCCCCTATTGCTTGTAACAATCGCATAAAAAGGGACAAGCTCTTAATCACCCTTCCCACCCAGCTCTGCCCCCTTGCGCTACCAGTGCAGCAATGAACCGGCCCAGCCACCCGCCTGGGGCCATGGGTTGCCTGAAGAGCGGCCAAGGGCATCATTTTGCCAACTACGCAAAATAGCCTAATTTTGTAGCCCGGCGCGGCGGCAGGCCCCAAAAAAGTCGCCGGATTGAACGATATAGCGCGAAAGGCATTATAAATGAGGGGAAATTGCGCTACCTTTGCGCCTGAAAAACCAGCCCTTCAGGAACCAAATACGAACCAAATTACACAACCAAAGCACAGAAGCATGGCTCAAGTTGAACTGATAATGCCCAAAATGGGCGAAAGCATCATGGAAGCCACCATCCTGCGGTGGGCCAAAAAAGTGGGCGATCGCGTGGAAGAGGATGAGACGATACTGGAAATCGCTACCGACAAGGTGGATTCGGAAGTGCCCTCTCCGATCAGCGGCGTCATTCAAGAAATATTATTTCAGGAGAATGATACGGTAGCCATTGGGAAGACTATTGCCGTCATTGCTACGGAAGGCGGTGCTGTAGCGCCCCAAGCCAGCCCTAGCGTCAGGGAAGAAAGCAATGGCGTCGCCCATGCCCCCGAGCCTCAAGAAGCCGTCCTGGAAGCAGCCCCGGCACTGGCAGAAGCAGGGCGCACTGGCGAAAGCGGCCGCTTTTACTCCCCTCTGGTGCGCACGATTGCCGAAAAGGAAAAAATCAGCGCAGCGGAACTGGAGCGTATCGCTGGTTCCGGCATGCAAGGCCGGGTCACGAAGAAAGACATCCTGGCTTATGTAGAGAACCGGGGGCAAGCCCCGCAACCCAGCCCACAACCAGCCCCCGCCGCCCCGGTGCGCCAGCCGGCCCCGGCACCACAACCCGCTCCTCAGCCTGCTTCTGCCGCTAGCCTGGGAGATAATGTGGAGATTATCGAAATGGACCGCATGCGCAAGCTCATCGCCGAGCACATGGTCAACTCCAAGCGTACTTCGCCCCACGTCACTTCCTTTGTGGAGGTGGACGTGACCAATATCGTCAACTGGCGCGATAAGGCCAAAAAATCTTTCGAAGCCCGCTATGGCGAAAAAATAACCTTCACGCCAGTCTTCATCGAAGCAGTAGCTAAAGCGCTGCGGGACTACCCATTAGTCAATGTGAGCGTGGATGGCGACCGCATCATCCGCAAGAAGGATATCAACATCGGGATGGCGGCGGCGCTGCCCAGCGGCAACCTCATCGTGCCGGTTATCCGCAATGCCGACAACCTCAACCTGCTGGGCTTGGCCCGCCAGGTGAACGACCTGGCCAACCGCGCCCGTAAAAACCAGTTGAAACCCGAAGAAATCCAGGGCGGCACCTTTACCGTAACCAATGTAGGCACTTTTGGCAACGTGATGGGCACGCCCATCATCAACCAGCCCCAGGTCGCCATCCTGGCTACTGGCGCCATCCGCAAAAAGCCCGCCGTGGTGGAAACGGAGTTTGGCGATTTGATTGCCGTGCGCCACATGATGTTCCTATCGCTGTCTTATGACCATCGGGTGGTAGACGGTGCCCTGGGCGGTTCCTTCCTGCGCCGCATCGGGGATTACCTCGAGCAGTTCGACGATAAGCAGGAAATTTGATTGCCGCCTTTTGAGCTTGCAGGCACCACCAGCTCGCTACGGCGGTACGGCTTTCATCTAAAAACAGGCCGCGATGAAACATGCTATGTTGATGCTGCTTTCCTGTCTGGCTTGGGCAATAGCCCCGGCGCAGAGCCCCCAAAAGCAGGAAGCCAAGGAGTTTTTTGCTCACCAGCACTACGCTGATGCACTGGCGGTGCTCCATAGCGAGCCCAGCCTGGTCAAGTCCGACCCGGAGGCGAAGTTCCTCTATGCGGTATGCCACTACCAGCTCAACCGCCTCAACGAAGCGGAAGCAGCGCTGCAGGGCCTGATTAAAACCGAAAAGACGCCTTATCCAGAGTGTTGGCTCTACCTGGGCAAGACCTACCACGCCATGCACCAATTTGGCAAAGCGGCCAGTTATTACAAAGACTACCTGCGCCGAATCAAGCCTAACCACCCCAACCGCCAGATGGTATGGGACGACATCCGGCGCTGCGCCAACGGCATGGAATGGCAATATCAAATGCCGGATGTGGTGGTAGAAAATATGGGCCCCGGTATCAACACGGCCGAGGATGAGTTTGCGCCAATACCTAGCCCCAACCAGAACAGCAGGCTTTACTTCTCCTCCATCCGTACTGGCAATGCCGGAGGGCGCCGCAATGCCAATGGGGTAACCGACAACCGCTTGGGCCGCTATACCAGCGACATGTTTTCCGCCGAAGCCCAGGGCAATGCCGACTGGGGGCAGGCCAAGCCCATGCACTACTTGCTGAATAGCCCTCAGCACGAGGTCTTGCTCGATTTCAACGCCGACGGCACCGTCTTGTACTACTTCAAAGGGCAATCGCCCAACGAAGGGCAGATCCTGGTGGATACCTTCCGACGGGTAGAAGACCGGGCATTGAGCACCATCCCCTTCCCCGGCCCCATCAACCCCCGCTTGGGCGATGGCACGCCGTATTTCGCCAACGACACCCTGGTCTATTTTTCCAGCCGCCGCCCCGGTGGCTACGGTGGATTGGACCTTTACGTCACCACTTATTCGAACGGCCAATGGACGGCAGCGCGCAACCTCGGCCTGCCCATCAATACGCCTTATGACGAGACGACGCCTTTCCTGGCGCGCGATGGGCGCACGCTCTACTTCAGCTCCAATCACCCCCACCGCAGCCTGGGAGGCCTGGACGTGCTGAAGTCGATGCAAGTGCCCCAAACCAACCGATGGACAGAGCCGGCCAACCTGGGCATCCCTATCAACTCGGCTGGCGATGAGGCCAATTTCCGCTTAGGCAAAGACGGGTTTACGGCTTTTTTTTCCTCTTCCCGCAAAGATGGCTACGGCCAGCGCGACCTTTACCTGGCCTACTTCAACCGCTTTTTGCCGGAAATGGAGCTGCCGATTGCCTATGCCCCCCCCTCAACCCCGGCGCAGCAGCGGAAGGTAGAAGAAACCATAGCCCGGCCCCGGGAAAATGCGGCCAACATCCCGCCCCCAGTTCAGGAAGAGCAAGCGCCTGCCATGGTGCCGCCTAGCCGCCCGCCCAATGCTTTCGGGCCGATATTCTTTGCTCAAGAAACGGAAGGCCTCAGCACGGACCATCAGGAGCAACTCAATCGCATCCTCAGCCTGATGCGCGATTTCCCAGGATTGCAACTTTCGATTACTGCTTTCTGTACGGAAAAGCGCTCGCTTGCTGCCCGCCTATTCAAAGGGATCAAAAAAGCAGAGCAAGCCGCCGATTACCTGATACAGGCAGGCCTGGACGGCAACCGCATCTTCTTGCGCAGCGGGGATGCCGGCAGCGCAAGCTTAAAAATGGGGGCTTACAGCCTGGAGTTCTCCTTCCTTAAGCCGGAAAACTTCCCCCAAGACACCTTCGTGCCTGACTTGGAGATGGGGCTGTCTTCGGCGATCCCCAGCCACAAGCTACACAAAAACCTGCTCTACAAGGTCCAGATATCCTCTCTTTTGGGCCAGTATAATGGCAGTACGCTAGACCAATATCCTGATGCCATGGTAGAAAAAAGCCCGGCCATGGCTTACTATCGCTACACCTTGGGGGCATTTACTCAATTTGAAGCGGCTGAAAACTTCCGCCGGGAACTGGTCAAAGCGGGCCAAAAAAGCGCTTTCATAGCCCCTTATGTGCATGGCATCAGGGTAGACCGCACTGCCGCCCGCAAGTACTTGCCTGACTTTCCCGACCTCATTAATTATGCAAACTAAGAAAAAGCTTGTACCTTTAAGGCTGATTTCCTTTTCAGAATGTTTACGCTATTAAGCAGGTGCCTTTAAATACCCAATATGAAAAATTTTGAATTCCTACGTGAGGGGCTGAAAAACCTCAAAACAGTAGGCACAGTGACGCGCAGCTCCAAGCAGTTGTGCGAAGGGATGATTAAACATATCAACTTTGCGGAAGCCAAGGTCATCGTTGAGTTGGGGGCAGGAGATGGCGTCATTACCCGGTACATTTTGCGCAATATGCGCCCCGATGCCACTTTGCTGGCTTTTGAGGTCAATCCAAAGTTCTGTGCTGTAATGCGGAAAATCACCGACCCCAGGCTGGTCGTCGTCGAGGATTCGGCTGAAAAACTGGGGATTTATATGGCTCAAATCGGTGCCAGCGAAGCGGATTATATCATCTCGGCCATCCCCTTTGTAGCCTTGCCCAAAGAAGTGGGCTATAGCATCGTAAAGACCAGCCATCAATATTTGCGCCAGCACGGGCTCTATGTGCAGGTACATTATTCGCTTTTGACTAAAAAGCTCTATGAAACGGTTTTTGGCAATGTAGATATCAATTTTGTACCCTTCAACGTACCACCAGCTTTTGTTTTGGTGAGTGAAAAATACTGACGCGCGCCTGGCTTACTACAAAAAAAATATCGGGCCTTGATGACGTCTTCAACACTTATACCTACCTTTGAGCGGATTTTACGCCATATTAATCTGAGGTTGAAATTGCGGCAATAAAAATCAGCGCCACCGCAAAGTATTGCGCCAAACCCGCAGTATCAGCCCCGTTTGTTATAGGCTCAAACGCAACAATAAACTTATCATCAAATGACTAAAGCAATTAATGCCCCGATTAGATTTGCCAAAGGGGCGGACAACAGCTTTTACGCTACGCTCCGGCAAAGATCTAACGCCTATTTCGAGGAAAATGGGCTTTCCCGCCATGCCAATACGGAAATGGTAATCAAAACGATTTTCATGATCGCCCTCTATCTGGTGCCCTTCATCCTCAGCCTCGTGCTACCGGTAAGCCCCCTGGTGTTTTTTCTGCTATGGTTGGTGATGGGGGTCGGAATGGCCGGCATCGGGCTGAGCATCATGCACGATGCCAACCACGGGGCATATTCTGCCAACCCCCGGGTGAATACCATGCTCGGCTATTTGCTGAATGTGGTGGGTGGCTGTGCTGCCTACTGGAAGATCCAACACAATGTACTGCACCATACCTACACCAATATCCATGGATACGACGAAGACATTAGCCGGGTACAAATCCTGCGGTTTTCACCACATTCCAAAAAGATGAAGATGCACCGCTACCAGCACTACTACGCCTGGCTGCTCTATGGCCTGATGACGGTGTCATGGGTGACGACCAAGGAATTTTCTCAATTGTTTGAATTCCGTGACAAGGGCCTGTTGGCCGGCAAGCACGATTTCAGGAATATGCTCTTTGAGCTCGTATTCACCAAAGTGCTTTATTATGCTTATGTGCTGGTATTGCCGATCCTGATCCTCCCCTTTTCTCCCTGGTTTATCCTGTTATGCTTTTTTAGCATGCACTTTGTGGGCGGCATGATCCTGAGCCTGGTATTCCAGCCAGCCCATGTAGCGCCCGATGCCGCTCACCCGCTGCCAGATTCGGAAGGAAGGATCGAGAACCACTGGGCCATCCACCAGCTGCTGACTACCACTGGCTTTGGCCATGGGCAGCGCATGCTTTCCTGGTATATGGGCGGGCTGAATTTCCAAATCGAGCATCACCTCTTCCCCACGGTATGCCACGTTCACTACCGGGCATTGGCCCCCATCGTACAACAAACGGCACAGGAGTATGGGCTGCCTTATCATACCGAGAAGACCTGGTGGGCTGCAATCCGTAGCCATGGCAGTATGCTGCGTTCGCTAGCCGATGAAGTGTAACCGCAGGAAGAACCTATCTCCCTCCGGTGTATTTTAATTTCGCCCGGGCCTAGCGGTAGAATGACCCCTTCCGCTAGGCCCAGGCAATAATTTAACCATTTATTTACACTGGCTTAATTTTGAAGTCGTAGTTTAGCCGTTCGTTTTTAAGGGCTTAACTATGCCAGATATATATATCATCATTGTCGTTCTGCTTTTTGCATTGGCCATTTCCGACTTGATTGTAGGGGTGAGCAACGATGCCGTTAATTTTTTGAATTCTGCCGTAGGTTCAAAAGTAGCGCCCCGGCACATCATCATGATTGTGGCCAGCCTGGGTATTTTTATTGGCGCCACCTTTTCCAGCGGCATGATGGAGATTGCCCGCAAAGGCATTTTCAACCCAGACCTCTTCGTCTTTGCCGAAGTGATGGTGATCTTCCTGGCCGTGATGCTCACGGATATTATTTTGCTCGATCTGTTCAACACCTTTGGCATGCCGACTTCTACGACGGTATCCATTGTATTTGAGCTGCTGGGGGCTTCCGTAGCCGTAGCCCTGCTCAAGATCGCTGAAGCCGGCCAAGATTTTGGGGCTATTACCGAGTATATCAACACCGCTAGCGCGCTAGCCATCGTTTCGGGTATTTTCATTTCCGTAGGCATCGCCTTCACGGTTGGGGCCCTGGTACAGTATTTAGCCCGGCTCTTGTTTTCTTTCCAGTACGAAAAACGCCTGAAGTGGGTGGGAGGCATCTATGCCGGACTGGCGCTCACCGTAATGACTTATTTCCTGATCCTAAAGGGCTTAAAAGGGGCGTCTTTTGTTTCCGAAAGCTTCGTGAAATGGGCTGCCAGCAACACCCTGCTGATTATGAGCATCGCCTTTGTTTTCTGGTCGGCCAGCATGCAATTTTTATCGTCAGTGCTAAAGGTGAACGTCTTGCGCATCGTCGTCCTTTTCGGCACTTTTTCCCTGGCGATGGCTTTTGCCGGCAATGATTTGGTCAACTTTATCGGAGTGCCGATCGCGGGCTTCGAGTCCTTCCTGGCCTGGTCGAACTCGGGAGTCGCGGCTGAAGAATACGGCATGGGGGTATTGACCCAGCCGGTACGTACCAATACCTATCTGCTGCTCGCTGCCGGTATAATTATGATCATGACCTTATGGCTATCCAGGAAAGCCCGTTCGGTAACGGAAACGGAGGTCAAACTCAGCCGACAGGACGAGGGCTCCGAGCGTTTTTCTCCCAACCTGCTATCGCGCTATATCGTCCGCTACACACGCCAGATCGGCAAGGGAATATCGGTGGTCATCCCTCGCTCCTGGCTGGACAAAGCCGAGCAAAGCTTCATGCCCGCAGGTGCCGTTTCTGATAATGGCAAAACCTTCAGCCCCCCTGATTTCGACCTGGTGCGGGCTTCGGTAAACCTGGCAGTGGCCAGTACTTTGATTGCCTTTGCCACATCGCTCAAGCTGCCGCTCTCCACCACTTATGTCTCTTTCATGGTGGCCATGGGCACTTCCTTGGCCGACCGGGCTTGGGGGCGCGATAGCGCGGTGTACCGGGTAGCCGGGGTGCTCAATGTAATCGGCGGATGGTTCCTCACTGCTTTCATCGCTTTTTCAGTATCGGCGGTCTTTGCCTGGTTGATTTTCAATTTCGGCATCTGGGCCATTGCGGCCATCCTCATGCTGGTAGTGGGTTTCATCACCCGTACCTTCTTGCTCCACCGCAAGCGTGAGAAAGATAAAGCCAAAGAAAAAGAATTTGAACAAGCGGTTCATGCCATCCCTGCCGCCCTGGCCTTGCAAGAAACTTACGAAAGCGTCACCCATACGCTTTCTAATGTCCGTTCTGCTTTACACGACTCGATTTTCGGCTTACAGCAGGAAGACCTCCTGCTGATTGGGCGTGCCGAGAAGCTCGTCGGCAACCTAAAAAAGAGCAAAAAGGTACTGAAAAAACAGCTTTACAACGGCATCAAGCGCATTGCCGAAGAGCATACCGATAGCAGCCGGGTCTATCTGCTGGTTTTTGACCTGGAGCAGGACATCCTGCAGTCTATTTCCTTCATCATCGAAGAATGCCGGGAGCACGTGCGCAATGATCATAAGCCACTGGAGCTGGAACAAGGTAAAAAGCTCTACGACATGCAAAATGCGATCGGGGCCTATTTCCACGAAGTAGCAGATGTGTTGGCTAAAGGGGATTTCAAAACATTGGGCCTGTTGCTGGCAGAGAAGCGAAAATTATTCGTCCAGTTGGAGAGGCTCATCAGCGAACAGGTAGAAGGCATCCGCAAGGAACGCTATGGCCGGCGCAACAGCATGCTGTATTTCAGTTTGCTGCTGGAATTGAAAGACCTGATTGCCGTCGCCGCCCGCTTCGCCAAACTATACGAACGAGCCCAGCGGGCCCTATCGGTAGAGAAAGGTTTGCCGCTGGTGGCGGGCAAACCGAACTGACCTCATTTAGCGCACTTGCCGCCCTTTCCATTGATATTTCTTAATCACCAGCGCCAGCAGCCCTACGATGGCGATGTAAAGGATGTGCAAGCATTCTGAGCGCAAGAAGCCGCGCAGCAATTTGCGCTGGCCAAAGAAGCGGGCGGCAATGCTGAGCAGCGCATAATCTGCCATCGCTTTGACCAGAAACAGCCCCAGAAAGAAGACGGTGCCAAATAAGGGGTACCAGGGCAAGATGAGCAGGCTTGCCAGGATTAGCCACGAATATAGGAAAACCAGCCCGACTAAGGCCGTGATGCGCCAGTCATCATAACTATGGTTTTTAGTACCCCAGCGCAGGCGCTGGCTCAGGAAACTCTGCCAGGTGGTTTGGGGCAAGGAATACATGGCCGCTGCCGGGCTTTTGGCGAAAGAGAGCTGCCCGGGATAGCGCCCGGCAATTTTTTGAATGAGGAAAACATCGTCGCCAGAAGCAAACTGCTCGTTGCCCGAAAAGCCGCCGGCGGCCTCGAAAGCCGTTTTTTCATAAGCCAGGTTGGCGCCATTGGCCAGGAAAAAGAGCTGCCCCTGGTTGCCAGCTGCCGTCACCAGCATAGTGCCGGCAAAGTCAAGCGCCTGGAAGCGCTCCAGTGCATTGTGTACCGGGCGGAGGAGTACCGGCGCGGCTACCGCCTTTGCACCGGTAGATTCATAGCAAAAGACGATCTGCCGCAGCCACTGTTGTGGCGCTGTGCAATCGGCATCAGTTGTGACGATGAGCCGGCCATGAGCATGAGCGATGCCCACTTCCAGCGCTTTCTTTTTGGAAGACTGCATCGCCGCCTCGGGCCCGAGTATTGCGGCAAGGCTCAGTAGGCGAAGGTTTGGAGAGGCCATAGCGCGCACTACGGCCGCGGTCTCATCGGAAGAGTAGTCATCAACGACGATAATTTCAAATAGCTGGCGCGGATAGTGCTGCTGGAGCAGGCTCTGCAGGCAGCCCTTGATGTGCCGGGCCTCGTCGCGTGCCGGCAGGATAATGCTGACGCTGGTTTGAGGCTGCCAACGTTCAGGGAGGCGGCATTCCGGGCATTGGAACCACATTTTCAACAACTGGCCGATGAGCAGGCTGTAGGCTAGGGCAAGCAAGAAGCCAGCCAGGGAAAGGAGGGGGAGCCAGGCCACGGTCCGTTATTCTTTGAAGAAATCATCGTACTGGTTGGATGCCCGCTTTTCTCTTTGAGGCTCTGCCTTGGGGGATAGTTCCTCAATTTCTATCTCGTCTTCGATCTCCAGCTCTTCAAAATCGGCGTATTCACCCTCCCGCGCACGCTGCGCTTCAGACTGCACTTCCTCGATGCGCTTTTTTACCAAAGCTTTCCCCAAGAGGAAAACGGCCACCAAGGGAAAGGCCAGGATGCTAAGCACGATGGCACCGATGCCTCCCAGCGGGTTGCGCCGTACTAGCTTGATGAGCCCTTGGACGTAGCCCAGCACCACTTTGTAATTGACGATGAGCGCGGCGATGATCAGCAGGGGAGAAAGGTAGTAAAGGATAGTGAAAACGAAACGGGCCAGATAAAACAAGGCAACCAAAAGCAATACCAACATTACTATGCCGATAATAGCGCTGAAAGGGTTGCTTTCTACATTAATTTCTTTGCGTTGGCGCATTTTCTTGGAACAGTTTTATATAACAACCTGTGAGCGCTGCAAATGTTGGCATCAGCCCAAGTTGTCGTGGAAAAAACCCTTGTGGCTATTTTTTTTGCAACCTGGCAAATAAAGGCTAATTTTGAGCTTCAAAACAAAAGTAAAGGTTTTTCATGCGCCCCGCGTAGAAAACCAACGCAGCGAAAGACCGCTGGATAAATTTGGTTTTAAAATACAATCAACATGATCAGATCGTTTTTGTGGAGCTTCTTAGCCGTACTCAGTTTCAGCCTCAGCGCCCAGTCTCCTGCCGTGCAGGTATTGCGCTGCGAGCTGCAAGGCTGCCCGCAGCCGCCCAGCCTCTTTAAATTCGGAGGCAGCAATTTCCAACTTATCAGCCAGGCAGAACAGATCGAGCCCAATGTATATGAATTCAAGATAGCGGCCACTAGCCCCGCATTTTACTACGTGGGGATAGACCCCAACAACGTATTGCCGCTCATCCTCGGCAGTGAGCCGCAGGTAGTAGTCAAAGGCAGCTGCGGAGCGATGCGCAATGCGACTGTCGCGCAATCTAGCCTCAATGAGGCGTACAATGGCCTCAAGGCCGAAATGGACAAGCTGCGCAACCAGTCGGGCCAGCTCATCCGTCAATATCAGGTTGCCTTTGGGGAAAAACGCGAAGCGGTCACCGCAGAAATGAAAAGCCTGGACGATGTTAAAAAATCCTTGCTCGACTCTCTAAGCCAAGCCAACCCCTACCTGGGGAAGATCCTCGCCTTGAATACTTACCTGAGTTTCCAAAACTACCCCAAAGGATACTCTGACGAGATAGAATATTTCGCCAAAGAGTACTTCAGCTTCGTCAACTTCAAGGATCCGGACTACAGCAGCATGCCTTGGGTCTATGAGAGTTTCCGCAGCTATGCGACCACCATGGTAAGCGTGCGCCTCGCCGATGAACAGCAGCGCATATACCTGGAAGGGGCCTTGGCAGCCATCCCCCAGGGTAGCGGCACCGAAAAGCTGGCGCTTGCAGGCATCATCAACGTGCTACAGCAGAAAAACAACGCTAATTTCCCCTACTTTGCCGAGCGCTTCATCCGCACCTTCAAAACATCTGACCCGGCAGCTGCCGCTGCCATGCAACAAGAGCTAGACAAAGCCAAGAGCTTCCTCATCGGTGGCCAAGCCCCCGATTTTACTCAAAAAACACCCGGCGGACAAGACTTCAGCCTGAGCGATTTGCGCGGCAAAGTCGTTTTGATCGATTTCTGGGCGAGCTGGTGCGGCCCCTGCCGCCGGGAAAACCCCAATGTGGTGCGCCTCTACGAAACATACAAGGAAAAAGGCTTTGACATCCTGGGCGTGAGCCTCGACCGCAGCGAGGCACCTTGGCTGCAAGCCATTGAACAGGATAAGCTCACCTGGCATCACGTAAGCGACCTGCAGGGCTGGTCCAATGAAGTGGCTCAGGCCTATGGCGTACGCTCCATCCCCCACACTGTATTGGTGGATGGCGAGGGCCGCATCCTGGCTCGCAACCTCCGCGGCGAAGCCCTGGAACAAAAACTAAAAGAGTTATTTGATTGAGCGCCCTTTTACCGTTCCTCCATCTGCTCGATAACCTGCAGGGCCTTTTGGTAGGTATCCTGCATTGCCGGGGCATTATCCTTTCCGGCGAATAGGGCCAACTCGCAGATATCGATGATTTCCAGGAAGCGGGCGGATAGCTCGGCCGGCGTATCCAACTCCTCCAGGCGCTGCCGCAGGCTGTCTTTTGCCAGAGCTGAGCGAGGTATGTGCAGCTTGTCGCTGGTATAACCCAGCATGGCTTTGGAGACCTCATCGTAGAAAGCGCGGCTATCCGCAGCCTTCAGGAAAACCTCAGCCCGGGCAAGGTGTGCTTGAGCCATTTTCCGGGCGGCACGCGTGCGCAGCAACAGCGGATCAATATTTTGCTGTTGTAATTGACGGCGCTTATAAGCGATAGCCCCCCCCAGCAAGAGCAGAGGGCAAGAAAGCAAGCCCCAAAACAAAGGCGAGCCAAGCAGCGGTTTGCCTTGCCGATATAATTGGGTTTCCATTTTTAGGCTGGAGATATCCTTCCATCCGCCAGTGTCCGCAGGTTCGATATCTGGCTGGCTCCCGCCTTTGCTGCCGGGGCGCACCGTGATGTCGTACACAGCGCCCTCGAGCACGACGTAGCGGGCGCTGTCGGGGTTGAAATAGGAAAAAGCTGGCTGCAACTGGTAGCCCCCCGTTTCCTTAGGCAAAAACAAGTACTCGAAGGTCTTCTTACCTCTGATCTCCCCATTCATTTCATAAGCCTCCTCCTCGATTACCGTAGGTTCATAAAGTTCGAATGCCGGCGGCACATCTAAGGTAGGGGCTTGGATCCTTTTGATATCCCCCTCGCCATTGATAGTGAGGCGCAGGGAGAGCACGTCGTCGGTAGTCACTACCGTCCGGCTGAGGAAAGGGGTCATGGTGAAATGGCCTACGGCACCAGTAAAGGAAGCGGGTGCCCCCGCGGGCAAGGGAGACACCTGGATGGATACCGGCTGGGTACTCAGGGGCGTGCGTTCCACTTCCGGAGAGAAGAAAAAACTGCGCTGCCGCCCGCTGTCGTCTTTGATTACCCCCACTACTATATTCATAGGGCTGACCGTTAGTGTGCCAGCCTGCTGAGGGAAAAGGGCTATCCGCTTTAAGGTTTTGGCCACATACTGAACGCCATTGACCACTTCCCGGATGGGGCGGCTGTCGAAACGCCGGATATCTTCGGCATAGAACCCCTGGTAGCTGGATTCCTCCAAAACGGTGGGGCTGTCGTAGTTGACCGTGGTGTAGAGCCGATAATCCAGCGCGATTTGCTGCCCGGCCCAAGCCTTAGTGGTACTGGGTTCCGCTGCAAAAAAGATGATCTGCCCTTCACTTGCTTTTGCGGCCGAGGCAAGCACTTCCACCGTGACGGGTGGGGAGTACATAAGCCGCCCATCAGCCTTGATGCTGGCGCTGCCGATGGTAATGGCACCAGTGCGGAGCGGGCGCAGATTATAGATATAAGTGGTTTCCTTACTTACCCTGCCGTTGATGATGGTAGTGCCGACGCCAAAATAGGGCCCAGACAAAACCCGGAAGCCTTCAAAAGCAGGCGGCTTGAAATCGCTGGCATCAGCATTATTCAAGACGAATTTGAGCTCGAAACTCCCATCTTTTAACACCTGCCGTGCATCCGTGAAGGCTTCAAAGGCAACCTGGCTTTGCCCCCACTGCGGAGACAGGGCGGCGGCAAAGCAGAGCAAAATGGCCATTTTCTGAACAGTGCTGATGGCAATAAGTAGTTTCATTAGGCAAAAACTTCATTTTGAAAGCATGACCAAAAAATCTGAGCTAGTGGCCCGCAACGCGCAGCTTTGCCCCCCAATCATTACAGCTTGTAGACCTTCCTTTTGGGCTTGGCGGGCTCCTGCGGCGGCACCTCTGGCGTTGGCACCGAGGGCTGGATGCGCTCGCGGAAAGGGGCGAAGCTGGGCCACTCCCAATCATCCCATCCCCATTGAAAGCTCTGCCCCCGTTCTTCCTGAGGCGCCTGAATGATACCATCAGGGTTAGGCACAACGGTCACGGGTATGGGCAGGGTTTCCAGCACCTGCTCGCCTACGGCAATACTTGCTGGCTCGATATAATAATTGCCGATATCCCGTGGCTGCAGGTAGTAGGTATAAGCAATGCGCTGGCTGGTTCGCCCGTTGGCCATGCTGAAGCTAGAAGCGACATTCGGGCCGCTCACGATGTCGAAGCCCTGGAAGTGGGGCGGTTCAAAGGCTTGCCCGTTGGCGTTTTCCAGCGTAAAAACAGCTTTGAAATAATTGCCCAGAAGGATGGAATCGCTGCTGAGTTCTACTGTAAAGCGCGGGCCTTCCTGAGCAGAGAGCAGGCCAACGGCCCATACCATTGATAAGATAAAATAGAGCACTTTCTTCATAGCGGTTCGATTTTATTGCTGTTTTACCAATCTTTAGCTCGTTTTCCAGCCTCCCCTTTGGTTTCCCGCTTCATCTTCTCCATGACCTTGAGCTCTTCTTGCTGGATAATTTCCAGCAAGCGCTGGGCTTCTTCGGCAGAGAGCGGCTGCCCCTCTCCGCCTTGGCTCTCCCGAGGCTGGTTTTGCTTTTGTTGTTCGTTCTGTTTATCTTGTTGGTTTTGCTCCTGCCCTTGTTGCTCCTGCTGCTCTTGTTGTTGCTCCTGTCCCTTCTGAGCTTGGTCTTGTTGCTGCTGTTCTTCGCCTTTTTGTTGTTGCTCCTTTTGCTGCTGTTGGGTTTGCTGTTGCTGCATCCTCAACAACCGCTGCGCCTGGGCCAGATTGAATTTGGTAGACTGGTCGTCGGGGCGCAGCCGCAAGGCATCCTTGTACGCTTCGATGCTTTTATCCAATTGCTCGGCCTGGAAGTGGGCGTTACCCAAGTTGTGAAGAGCAGCGGCTTTTTCATCTTTACTCTGGGCGTTCTGAGCAGCATGCTCAAAGCGGCGGATCGCTTCTTCGTAGCGCTCCTGCTGATACATGGCGTTGCCCAGGTTGTAGCTGCCCCGGCTGGTGTTCTGGTCTTCCAACGACTTGCGGTAGTGCAGCTCTGCCGCTGAGTAGTCTTGTTTCTCATACGCCTCATTGCCCTTGCGTAGGTAACGGTGGGCCGATTGTGCCTCTGCCGCCCAACTTGCCAGAAGCAGCAGGGCTAATATCATCCAGAAGCTTGGTTTGTGCATCATGTTTTTTATTCTGCCGTTGATTGTTATTTCATTATTCGCCGGGCGAGTGAATAGGCTCTCCGGAGATGGTGCAAGATGCCCTCATTTGAGCTATAGCTCAAAAATATCCTTCCCGGTCAGGCGCTGACTACTGCGGTAGGGCAGGAGGAACTCCAGGATCAGCAACAATATCGCCAACCCGACGAACCATTGAAAATAGCTATTGTACTCGGAGAAAACCCGCTGCTCCATTTCTCTTTTCTCGATTTGCCCGATGCTTTCCTTCAGCGCATCCAACACTTGGCTGCTGCCAGAAGCGAGGTTGAAATAACGCCCCTCGCCGGCTTGCGCCAAGGCGCGGAGCATCTCCTCATTAAGGATGCTGAGTACCGGCTCTCCGGAAGGAGACCGCTTGTAGGTTTCTCGACCCCGCTCTTCAATCGGGATGAGGCCTCCATCTGGGCTGCCTACGCCAACGGTATATACCAGCAGCCCATTTTCCCGTGCCGTTTTGGCCTGTAAAAGAGCATCCTCTTCATGTTCTTCGCCGTCGCTTATAATAATTAACGCTTTATGATTTTGGTTGTTTTCGTCAAAAGACTCCATGGCCAGCTTGATGGCTCCGCCGATAGCCGTGCCCTGGTCGGTTATCATATTGGGGTGGGCGCTGCGCAGCGAGAGCAAAATAGCATTAAAATCGGCTGTAATAGGCGATTGCACGTAAGCACTGCCGGCAAAGAGGATCAGCCCCAGGCGCTCGCCCCTCAAATTGGTGACGATATCCTGGGCAAAGCGCCGGGCGCGTATCAGTCGGCTCGGCGGCACATCTTCCGCCAGCATGCTCTGGGAGATGTCCAGGGCAATAAATACATCCACGCTCTTGGCCGTTACTTTGGCTAGCTTGGTACCGTATTGAGGATTCGCCCAACCAATAGCCAGCAGGGCAAGGCTCAGCAGTAGCAACCCAAATTTCAGGTAGTAGCGGTAAGTGGAAACCAACGGCATGAGGTAGCTCATCAGGCGTGTTTCGCCAAACCGCTGGACAGCCCGCCGCCGCGCCCGCCAGGCGAAGGCAAAAAACAAAAGCAGCAAAGGGATTAGCGCCAGTGCATACAAGTGTTCAGTATATTCAAAACGAAACATAGGCCTCTTTTCTATGGAATAGTCCTCAAAATAGTATAACGCAGCAAGGCCTCCAGGGCCAGCAGCAAAATACCCAGGAAAACAAAGGGGTAGAAAGCTTCGCTATAACGTTTGAAAACTTCTACTTCCACCTTGGTTTTTTCCAGGCGGTCAATCGTATCGTAAATCTGCTTCAAGCTCTCTGGCGAAGTGGCACGATAGTACTCGCCGCCAGTCATTTGGGCAATTTCCTCTAGCAGCTCATCGTCAATCTTCACCTGCGCCAACCCAAAAATATAACGCCCGTCGCTGCGGCGGCTCACCGGGGTAAGCGCCTCGCCGGTAGTGCCCGCTCCGATGGCATACACCTTGACGCCTTTCTGCTGAGCAATCTGAGCAGCCATCAGCGGGCTGATATAGCCGGCATTATTGACCCCATCAGTCAGCAGGATAACGACCTTGCTTTTAGCTTCGCTTTCTTCCAGCCGGCCCACAGCGGTGGCCAGCCCCATGCCAATCGCCGTCCCATCTTCCAACATACCGCAATTGACCTGTTCCAAAAAGTTCTTTAGCACCCGGTGGTCGGTAGTCAGGGGGCATAAGGTGAAGGCTTCGCCGGCAAAAACCCCCAACCCGAGGCGGTCATAGGGGCGCTTATCAATAAAATCGGCGGCTACGCGCTTGCATACTTCCAGCCGGTCGGGTTTGAAATCCTGGGCCAACATACTGCTCGACAAGTCCAAAACCAGCATGATATCAATGCCTTCGGCATCCACTGATTCCTCCTTGTACATCTCCTGTGGCCGGGCCATGGCGACAACCAGGGCGACAAAGGCGATCGTGCGCAACAAAGGTAGCGCAACGCGCAGCTTCGCCCTCCAGGAGCCCTTGCCCTGCACGCTTTGCAGGCTGGGCATGCGCAAGGTGGCGTAATGCTGGCGCCGGCGCCGCAAATAACGCCAGCCCACCAGCGGCAACAATAGCAACAGCAGGAAGAGTTCCGGATTTAAAAACTGTATGTTTGGGCCGAATATGGACATGGAATCAATTTACAATTTATGACTTTCTGCTGAGTTGTTTCCGCCTGCCGGAGCATCTTGCTCTGGCAGAGTAGCGGAAACCCAGCCCTCGGCGTACTGCTGCACTTCTACCTGGCAGGCTTCATCCTGGGTTTCCTGAATGAAGTTGCGAGCCTGCTCTAAGGCTTCAGTATGATAAGCCGCCGCTGGCTGCGCCTTGGCAAATTTCACCAGATCGGCCGATTCCAGCAAGCGCCGCAAGCGTTGCTGGCCTTCGCCCTCCAGCCCAGCCTGCCCGAGCTGTTGCACGGCTTCCTCGGTGGTCAATTCCAATGCGGACACTTGGTAGCGCCAGCCCAAGTACTGCCGCAGGGCATGGGTCAGCCCGATGTAGTATTCCTTGACCAGGCCTTTTTGCCACAATTTTTGCTTTTCTAGCTGCTCCAATTCTTGCAAAGCCAATTGGTGAGCAGGCAGCAGGAGAGGCGGAGGGGGCGGGGGCAGCACTTTGCGCCGCCGCAGCGACAGCAGTATCAGCACTATGGCCAGCAATACTGCCAGCCCAATTAGCCAGGGCAGCAGGTCCTGAAAGCTTAGAGGCTCGCTGATGATATCTTTGATGGGCATGAGCTGCTGATCATCACCGGAAATGGGCAGCGTATTGACCAGCAAGCCAAGCTCGGGGGTATACGCGGTATCCTGCCGCTCCCCGATCTGATATATGACGGGCAGGGGCGGCAAGCGGTAATAACCGGAGTCGAAAGAGGTAAGCCGTATCTGAAGCTCCAGCAGTTTGCCCTGTTCGCCATTATCCTTTTCAAAGCGGTCAGCCTGAAGCATCTCGATCTCGGGCAGTTCTTTCAACAAGTCGTAGCCCACGCTTTTTACCACCGCGCCACTTTGATAATACACCTGGATATTCAACATCAACTGGTCGCCGATAAGGATCTCATTGGGGTTGATCGAAGCCGTTACGCTCACCTGGGCAGCCAGGGCGGGCGCCCACAATAGCAACATAGCAACAGCAAGCTGCCGGGCAGCGGCGGCTCGTTTCGATATCACAGTCATTTTATCCTTTGCCGACATGCCGTGTTTGTTGTTAACGCGTGCGCTGTTGGAAAAACTTCAGCAGCGCATTCACATAAGATTCGTCCGTCCGTATATTTACTGCTCCGGCACCGCTTTTACGGAAAATACTCGTAAAGTAAGCCAGATGGTCCTGATGCCAGCGGCGGTAATCCTCCCGCAAGCGGCGGGAGGAAGTATCAATCCAACCAATCTGGCCGGTTTCGGCATCCTCGGCTCGAATAAGGCCTACATCCGGCAGCTCTTCTTCCCGCGGGTCGATGATGTTGATGCCGACGATATCGTGCCGACGGGCGGCGATGCGCAGGGGAGCGTCGTAACCTTTGGCCAGGAAATCGGACAGGATAAAGCAGATGCTGCGTTTTTTGATGAGGTTGTTGAAGTACTCCAAGGCGCTGCCGATGTCCGTGCCGCTTTCCTGAGGTTCAAAGTCGATTAGCTCGCGGATGATGCGCAGGATGTGCTGCCGGCCTTTCTTCGGGGGGATGAACTTCTCTGGTTTGCTCGAAAAGAACAGCACCCCCACTTTGTCGTTGTTGTTGATGGCAGAAAAGGCCAGCACGGCACAAATTTCTGTCATGACTTCGTTTTTGAGCTGGCTGACGGTGCCAAAAAAAGAAGACTGGCTCATATCGATCAATAACATCACGGTCAGTTCACGCTCCTCCTCAAAGATTTTCACGTGGGGCGTACCAGAGCGGGCAGTCACGTTCCAATCAATATTGCGCACATCGTCGCCGTACTGGTAATCGCGCACCTCGCTAAAAGACATGCCCCGGCCCTTGAAAGCGCTGTGGTACTCCCCCGAGAAGAGGTGTTTGCTCAGCCCTTTGGTCTTGATCTCTATTTTGCGTACCTTCTTGAGGAGTTCGCTGGTTTCCATAATTGTGTGCGGTTGCCGGTTTGGGCTTAGGGTACTTCCACGGTATCCAACACCTTATTAATAATATCCTCCTGGGTGATGTTTTCTGCCTCGGCCTCGTAAGTCAGCCCCAAGCGGTGGCGCATGACGTCGTGGCATACATTGCGCACATCTTCTGGGATGACGAAGCCACGCCGCTTCAGGAAGGCATGAGCTTTGGATGCCAGGGCAAGGTTGATGCTGGCACGGGGTGAGCCGCCATAGTTGATGAGCGGCTCCAGACTGCGCAGGCCATACTCCGCTGGCCGGCGGGTAGCAAAGACGATATCCAGGATATAGCGCTCGATTTTTTCATCCATATAGATTTTGCCCACTGATTGGCGCGCTTTGAGGATGTCGTTGGGGTGTACAACAGGGTGTACTTTATCAAAGCCATCGGGGGAGAGGTTGCGCCGGATGATTTCGCGCTCTTCATCTTTGGTGGGGTAGGATACTTTCACCTTGAGCATGAAGCGGTCCACCTGAGCTTCCGGCAAGGGGTAGGTACCCTCCTGTTCGATGGGGTTTTGGGTGGCCAGCACCAGAAAGGGCTCCTCCAGGTTAAAGGTCTCATTACCGATGGTGACCTGCCGCTCCTGCATGGCTTCCAGCAGAGCACTTTGCACCTTGGCCGGGGCGCGGTTGATCTCATCGGCCAGGATGAAATTGGCAAAGACGGGCCCTTTACGCACGGTAAACTGATTGGTGCTAGGGTTGTAGATCATGGTGCCGATAATATCGGCCGGCAGCAAGTCGGGGGTAAACTGTATGCGGCTGAAGTGGGCATCCACGGCATTGGCCAGCGTCTTAATAGCCAGCGTCTTAGCCAGCCCAGGCAAGCCTTCCAGCAGCACGTGGCCACGGCACAGCAAGCCGATCATCAGGCGTTCGATCATGGTATGCTGACCGACGATAATCTTGGCAGTTGCTGCATTTAATTTTTCAACAAAAGCGCTGTCCTGATAGATTTGTTGGTTGAGCGCATCGATGTCTACAGATTGCATATCGGGTGTTTTGTTCGTTTTTTTACTGAAAAGGCCGTATCTAGTGCCCCAATTAGGCCACAAATTTGCTAATTTTTTGCGTCTTAAACCAATATTATGCTGTTGGCATTGCCTGATATTCGCCAATGTAGGCAAAAAAGGGCCAAGCAGCAAGTAGTTAACTGAATATTAACGCTATGCAAACCGTAAACAAGCTATTCACCACACTGATTTTGTTATCGACCTTGCTATGCTGCGGCTTGCTGCCAGCCCAGAATATACCCTTGCCAGAGGAAAGGGCTCAAGCAGCCATTACCAGCCTAAAGCAGGGCACGCTCATCGTACGCCTGCCCAGCCAAAGGGCTAAACTGGAAGCGATGCAAACCGTAATGGACGACCCCAATACCAGTGAAGCAGGCCGCCGCCGCCTGCAAACTCAAAAGGAATTTACCCTCTCCGATACGCGCGAATTCAACCTGAATGTAATGGCTGCCTTTCAGGCTGGCTACGATTTCTCCAAACTCTTATTTATCTTTGACTACAGTACAGATGAACTGCGGAGCGGGAGCAGCAGCGGCATCTTCCTAAACAGCATGCTCGAGGCCGACGCGGCTATCCAATTGAGCCACACCCCATACTTCTTCCTCCACTTTAGCTCGACCAGTAGCGGCGTACAAGCGATGATTATCGCGGACGAACATTTTCGGGATTTATCCAAGCCCTTCCCGTTCTACCAGCGCTTGCATGATTTCAACTCCTTCATGAACAGCATCTTCTTCCTTTTTTCCCCTAATCGCAAACAAGAAGATATCCAGCGCATTGTGGACAAGCTCAATAATAAACTGTACAAGTACCACGAGATGGTGTCCGGTGAGGGGAGTTAGGGCAGCCCCGCTTTTTTTGGCGCGGAGAGCGCATAAGCGGGCGGCTAAGAGTTGGCGAGCACAACACACCTGGGAACGGCGGTCTGATGGAAGAAGCTTGCGCGTTTTTCCGCTGTGCGGTATATTTTTCTTTCTTACTGCTAATTCAGTGTCTACCCATTTAGTCAAGTGCCTGAGATTTTAGCGTTCGAGCGCAGGGCTTGCGAAGGGCCAAAACCGGAGTTTACTCCACTAAGCGTGGGATAAAGGCTCCAAGCTGAAGTCGAGGTTTTTGGGGCCGAGCGTAACGTAGCTATCGGGCTATAAAGACCGAAACTAAATTACTTGCTATTAGCATTCCTCACCCCCGTCAACAGCAGGGAAATCTCGTTGTTCAACACTTCGATAAAGCCACCGCTGGCGAACAGCGTAACCACTCTGCCCGCTTCACTCCCCTCTTTGATAGAGCCGCTTTCTTCATCGAAGTAGCGGTAAGCGCCGCCAGCCGTGACGATAGAGATTTTGCCTTCGTCCAGGGATGAGACGATGGGGGCGTGGTTTTTAAGCACCTGAAATTCCCCCTTGGTGCCCGGCACTTTCACGGAATTGATTTCACCCCGGAATATTTCTTTGTCGGGTGTAAGGACGATGATATTCATGACCAGTTTATTTTGCGCCTTGCTTAGCAAGGGCTTACTAACAGCAGGCGGGCAAACTATAGCTCTTGCCCGACTGCCGCTAGTAAGCAATTAATACTTGATTTATCGGTAGGCTTACATGCCTGCTTCCTTCAGCATTTTCTCCCCTGCCTCGATGACCTCTTCGATGGTCCCCTTCAGGTTAAAAGCCGCTTCCGGATATTGGTCCACTTCGCCATCCATGATCATATTGAAGCCGCGGATGGTGTCTTCAAGGGGTACCAATACGCCGGGGATACCCGTAAACTGTTCGGCCACGTGGAAAGGCTGCGAAAGGAAGCGCTGCACACGGCGGGCGCGGTGTACGGCTTGCTTGTCTTCTTCCGACAACTCTTCCATACCGAGGATGGCGATGATGTCCTGAAGCTCATTGTAGCGCTGGAGGATATTCTTAACGCGCTGCGCGCAGTTGTAGTGCTCATCACCAATGATTGCCGGGTCGAGGATACGGGAGGTCGAGTCCAGCGGATCCACAGCGGGGTAGATACCCAGGGAAGCAATTTTACGGCTGAGTACGGTAGTGGCATCCAAGTGCGCAAAGGTAGTAGCCGGGGCGGGGTCTGTCAAGTCGTCAGCAGGTACGTAAACCGCCTGTACGGAAGTGATGGAACCACGCTTGGTCGAAGTGATGCGCTCTTGCATCAAGCCCATCTCCGTGGCCAGGGTTGGCTGGTAACCAACGGCAGAGGGCATACGGCCCAAGAGGGCAGACACTTCCGAGCCAGCTTGGGTAAAGCGGAAGATATTGTCAATGAAGAAGAGGATATCTCGGCCGCCCATGGGGTCGTTGAGGTCGCCATCGCGGTAGTACTCTGCCACCGTCAGGCCGGAGAGCGCTACACGGGCGCGGGCACCAGGAGGTTCATTCATCTGTCCGAAGACGAAGGTAGCTTTGGATTCTTCCAGCTCTTTCATGTCCACCTTGCTCAAGTCCCAGCCGCCTTCTTCCATCGAGTGCATGAATTCTTTGCCGTAGCGGATGATGCCAGCTTCCAGCATCTCGCGCATCAGGTCATTGCCCTCGCGGGTACGCTCACCTACGCCAGCAAACACCGAAATACCCTCATAACCTTTGGCGATGTTGTTGATCAACTCCTGGATCAGTACCGTCTTACCTACGCCAGCACCGCCGAACAAGCCGATTTTACCGCCTTTGAGATAAGGCTCGATCAGGTCAATCACTTTGATGCCGGTGTAGAGCACTTCTTTTTCTACAGAAAGCTCCTCATAGGTGGGCGGCTTGCGGTGGATGGGTGCCGATTGCTCTTTGGAAACCGGGCCGATGCCGTCAATCGGCTCGCCGACCACATTAAACAAGCGGCCCTTGATGGCCGGGCCAATCGGCATGGTGATGTTTTTGCCCGTATCGGTAACCTTGGTGCCACGGGTCAGGCCGTCGGTGGAGTCCATCGCGACAGCACGGATGCTGTCCTCGCCCAGGTGCTGCTGCACTTCCAGGACCAGAATCTCCCCATTGGGGCGCTTGATTTCCAGGGCGCTCAGGATTTCGGGGAGCTTCGAGCCTTCTCCCGCGAAGCTTACATCTACTACAGGCCCAATCACCTGCTTTACTTGACCGATATTTGCCATATCAATTCGAGGATTTATAGTATAAAACAATGGTTCTGCAAAAATCGCCGCAAATTTACCCTTTTGTCTTGATAATCAAAAGACAAATCGGCACTGATTCTCGAAAAAAAACGCCAGCCGCAGGCCACTGCCCGCCCTTTTCAAAACCAGCGAAATGGCGGGGGCGGCACCTGCCCAAATATGTATCCAGGCAGCAGCGTGGCACCCAATACTTATTCGGGGGCGATGAAAATACCCGGATTATTCTTTACTGTGGATTGAATGACATTTTTATAGCTTGTGCAGTGCCGCACTGGCCATATTTTATAACCTCTGTTTTGCCTGGCTGCGCCTAATGTCGTACTTTTAGCCGATGATTAGTATCCTCATGCCTGTATACAACAGCCAAGCTCACCTGTCTGCTTGCCTGGATTCTATCCTGGCACAGACCGAAACAGATTGGGAGCTATTGGTAGTGGATGATTACTCGACGGATGATAGCCCGGCTATCCTGCAACGCTATGCCCGCCAGGATAGCCGTATCAGAGCCTTGGCTAATACTGGGGCCAAGGGCATACTGCCAGCCTTACGCCAGGCCCTGAAGCACAGCCGGGGCCAGTATATTAGCCGCATGGACGCTGACGACCTGATGCCAGCCGAAAAGCTGCGGCTGTTGCGAGAGCTGCTGCAAACGCACGGGCCTGGCTGGGTAGCCACTGGAAAAGTCCGTTATTTTTCTGACGAGGACCTGGGCGAGGGCTACCGCCGTTACGAAGTATGGCTGAACCAACTCATGGACAACGGCCGCCATTACGAAGAAATCTACCGCGAGTGCGTACTGCCCTCCCCTGCCTGGATAGCCCGGCGGGAAGATTTGGAAAAGTGCGGGGCTTTCCAGCCGGATACTTACCCCGAGGACTACGACCTCTGCTTCCGTTTCTACCAGCATGGCATCAGCATCGCTGCCTGCCCGGAAACCGTCCATTTTTGGCGTGATCATCCCGAGCGCTCATCCCGCACCTCGCTGGTATATTCCGATCATACCTTCATGGCGCTTAAGCTACACTATTTCCTGGAGGTCGATCGGCAGCCAGAACGGCCCCTGGTGCTGTGGGGGGCAGGCCGCAAGGGCAAAGATGCTGCCCGGCGCCTGCAAGAAGCGGGTATCCCTTTCCATTGGGTGTGCGATACACCTTCCAAAATCGGGAAGGAAATCTACGCGACCCGGCTCCAATCTTTTGAGTCGATCCCCCTTTTGCCCAATGCGCAAGTGCTGGTACTGGTGGCATCCCCAGCAGCCCAATCAGAAATCAGGGGTCTTTTGGCAAGCTGGGGTTTGCAGCCAGGCGCAGACTATTTCTTTTTTTGTTAAAATTGCGACATGATTTGGGAAGAACTCTCCAGGATAGCGCTCATCGGCACGGAAAGAGCCAGGCTCTCGGCGCATACGCTGGCCGCTCTTGCCAGCTTGGGCACCAACGTGGAAGAAGGTGACGCCCGGGCTCTATTGGAAGGAGCGGCCATCTACCACCCACTGCGGCAGGCGGGCTTCCCGCTCTTGCGCTACGAAGGCCCAGCCGGGGCTCCGTCGCCTTCGACCGAGGCGGGCAAGCCCTTGAGCATTGCCGCCGCTCAGCACCTGCGCCTCATCTTGGAGGGGACTTTTCTTCAGGCTCTGCCAGAGTATCTTGCGCTGCGGCGACAACAACAGCAGCACCTCCCGCCAGAGCACCTTCCGCCCTTATTCCGCCTGGCGCTCAAGCACCCTGCGCTATGGGAGCAATTGAGGCCAACCATCGGCCCTGCTGGCTACTGGCTGCTGCGCCAAAACCCGGAATGGCAAGCACTATCCGAAAACCCTGACCTGGAAGCTTGGCCGGATGCTTCTGCACTGGAGAGGCAAGCCATGCTGCGCTACCTGCGCCGTACCCAACCCGAACAGGCTACTGCGCTGCTGCTGCCGGGCTGGGAGGAGACCAGCCCGGGCGACAAACAAGCGCTGCTGCGCCTCCTGCAAATAGGTCTGGGCCAATACGACGAGCCCTTCCTGGAAGCCTGCCTGGACGATCGCCGCAAGGAGGTACGACTTGCGGCGGCGGCGCTGCTTAGCTGCTTGCCGTCTTCTGCCCTGGCTCAGCGCTTGTTTGCTCATGCCCAAACGCTACTGGATTTGAAGAGCAAGGGCACACTGCTGTTGCATTACCCCCAGGCGTTGAGCGATAGCCTCAAGCGCGATGGCATCGGGGCAGGTGGCAAAAACAAATTCCCTGGCAACCAGCCAGCAGCTTGGGCCTTTGAAATCCTGGCCCAAATCCCTCCCAAGCGTTGGGAGGAGCACTTCGGGCTGCCTACCCTGGAAAGCCTACGCCTGCTGGCCGCCAGCAAGGATAAAGATTTATTGGTCGAAGCGGCTGCTCAGGCGGCACTCCTGCATCAAGACCATCGTTGGATAGAGGCAATCCTTCGCTTTTGGTGGCGCACCAACGGCGAGCAGGCCTGGAAAAGCCCCACTGGCAAGCTCCTGATCCGCCAGCTTCCCGGCCCGGCTTTCAATGAATTGGCCCTGCAGCAACTTCAGCAGCAGCCTGGGCCGATAGAGGAGAAGAGCCTGCTTTTCCTCCTCCTTAGCCAGGGCATCGCCCCATGGGAAAATAAGCTGGCCCTGCTCTTCCTCAAGGGCTTTCTGGATTGGATGTCTGCCACCCGCTCTTTCCACTGGAACCTCTGGCACTATAAACACATCATGGAATCCGCCGCCTACAAAATCAACCCCCAGCTACTGGAGGGCCTGCGCTCCAGCTGGCCAACACGCTCGCCAGTTTGGCCCCATTGGGAAAAGGAAGTGGAAAAATTCCAGCGGGCCTTAGCTTTCCGGCAGGAGATGCTGGCTGGCTGAGCGCAGATTTTCTCATGCGGTGAAATTGAAAAACGAGCCCTACCTTTACCTTCCAAAAGGACAAACCTATGCCAAGCGCCAATCAAGTACTCCGCCCCCATGCCGAAGAGGTCTATGCCGAAGAGCTGCAAGCCCTGGCTGATACGGACGAGCACCCTCGGCCGAATAACTGGAAGCTATCGCCCTGGGCGGTAGCTACTTATATCTTGGGGGGCACATTGAAAAACGGCAGGGAAATCGAGCCCAAATATTACGGTAGCCGCCGCCTGATCGAGGTAGCGGTGGCCACCTTGGCCACCGATCGGGCGCTGCTGCTGGTGGGCATACCCGGCACGGCGAAAACCTGGGTATCCGAGCACCTGGCTGCTGCTATTTCAGGCGATTCCACCCTGCTGGTGCAGGGCACGGCAGGCATGAGCGAAGAGACGCTACGCTACGGCTGGAACTACGCCCGCCTACTGGCTGAAGGCCCTTCCGAAAACGCGCTAACCCCCAGCCCGGTGATGCAGGCTATGCGCTACGGCAAAATCGCCAGGATAGAGGAGCTGACCCGCATCCCTTCCGACATACAGGATGCGCTCATCACCACCCTCTCGGAAAAAACACTGCCAGTACCAGAGCTCGGCATGGAGGTACAAGCCATTCAAGGCTTCAATATCATCGCTACGGCCAACGACCGCGACCGCGGCATTAACGAATTGTCTAGCGCTTTGCGCCGCCGCTTCAATACCATCGTGATGCCGCTACCGGCCAGCCTGGAGGAAGAAGTGGCCATCGTCAGCAAGCGCGTCGCTCAAATCGGGCAGGCCTTGGAGCTGCCGCCCCAGGCAGCGCCTATCGAAGACATCCGCAGGCTGGTGACCATTTTCCGGGAATTGCGCAGCGGCCAGACCGAAGACGGCCGCCGCAAGCTGAAACCGCCCAGCAGTACGCTCAGCCCCGCAGAAGCCATCTCCGTCATCAATAGTGGGCAAGCGCTGGCCGTGCATTTCGGCGACGGGAAAATCAACGCCCGCGATATGGCCGGCAGCCTGCTGGGCGCTATCGTCAAAGACCCCGTGCAAGATAAAATAGCTTGGGAGGAATATCTCGAAACCGTGGCTCGTGAACGAGAAGGCTGGAAAGACATCTACGAGGCTAGCCGGGACTTGCTGTAGAACCCTAGTGCCCCATGAACGAAATTCTTGACAGCCCAAGCCTTGCCCTTTCAGCGCCATGCTGCGTTGCTTATCGGTCGCGTAGCTTTGGCTATGCTCCCTCTTCCCGCCTTGCCTGACGGTGAAATGGCGGCGGCTTAACTATCAACAACTTCGTCCATGGGGCACTAGCTCTTTTGAATTATTGAAACCCGGCCCTATTCGATAATAATCCGTACCTTTGCCCTCCAAATCAGGACATTTTCACATGGCATTACCACAATCTCCCTACGTCCTTTACTCCGATGGTGAAGGCAATGTCTTTGAAGACACCTCGCTTTACGCCTTGGGGCGCAGCGGCTACTACGCTACGCCCATCCCAGCGGAAGAGTGGATTGAACTGCCGGAAGGCGGCAGCCTGTATGAGCTGCCCAACCGCTTTGCTACCGGCATCGATGTCGAGACTGGCGAGCTGCGCCTGTGCGAAGAGGGCTGGGCCGTGGCGGCTTTCATCCCCCCTGCCTACACCGGCCTATACCTGGCTTCTTATGTAAACCAGCCGGAAGCTCCTATCCTGCCCCTCTTCTGTTATACCGCAGCGGGTTGGCTCGATGGGCGGTTTTACGTGCCGGCCGTACGCATCGAACCGGACATCCGGCAGGAGTGTAGCGGTTTTGATCAACAGGCGGTGGAGAGAGGCGTAGAGGAACTCCGCCAGGCTTATCCCCAAAACCGCATCGTAGAACATCTGGCCAGCAATTGTGCCCTGACTTACCACTGCCCCGCTGCTCGCAACTACTTTATGGGCCGCTGGGAATGCCCTGTGCCCAGCTCGCCAGCCTGCAACTCCAACTGCCTGGGTTGCATCTCTCTGCAGCCGGAAGAAGAAACCATCGTCTCTAGCCACGACCGCCTCAACTTCAAGCCTCTGGCAGCAGAAATCGTGGAATACACCGTGCCCCACCTGGAAACGGCCCCTTTCCCCATTATCAGCTTTGGGCAAGGCTGCGAGGGCGAACCCTTGTTGATGTGGGAAACGATACGCGAGGCGATTGTGCAAATCCGCAAGTTCACCTCCAAAGGCAGCATCAATATCAATACTAACGGCAGCAAACCCGATGCCGTGGAGGCACTCTGCCAGGCTGGGTTGAACAGCATCCGCGTGAGTACTAACTCTACTCAGGATTGGCTCTACACAGCTTATTACCGCCCCAATAACTATGTGTTTGAAGATATCCTGGAAAGCATCCGCATCGTGAACCGCCATGGGGGGTGGACCAGCATCAACTACTTCGTGTTCCCCGGCTTGACCGATAGCGAAGAGGAGTACCAGGCTCTGCGCAAATTTATCCGCAGCACCGGCCTAAAGATGATCCAGTGGCGCAATTTCAATATTGACCCCGACTGGTATCTGGAAAGGGTCGGGGTAGAAGACACCGCCGAGGCGATGGGGGTGCGCGAGCTGATGCGCCGCATCCGCGAGGAGTTCCCCGAGCTGAGACACGGCTACTTCAACCCGCCCATGGAGCGCATCAAAGGCAATTACGAACTGGATTTTGCCCACTAAATCCGCTGCCTTGGATATCCCCGTCCTCAGAGAAACAACCCATTGGCTGGCAATCGACAAGCCCGCAGGCTTGATCACGGAGCGCAACCCCTGGGAGGCTTCTGCCGAATCCATCGTATTTGAGCACTTGCACCGCGGCCGCCGCCCGCCCTTCCTGGGCATCGTGCATCGCCTGGACCGGGTGACTTCTGGCGTCTTGCTGATGGCCAAGAAGCCGAGCGCCTTGAAAGCGCTCAACCGCCAGTTTGCCGAAAGGCGGGTACGGAAAACCTACCTGGCTGTAGTCGAGCAGGCCCCGGCAGAGCAAGAAGGGGAATTAATCCACTGGCTGTTAAAAAGCCAGCAGGAGAAGCGGGCGCTGGTTTATGAGCAGGAGCAGCCGGGCAGCGTGCGCTGCAGCCTGCGTTATCGCCTGCTGGAAGATAATTTGCTGGAAGTGCAACCGGCGACCGGCAAGTTCCACCAAATCCGCGCCCAGTTGGCTGCCATCGGCTGCCCCATCATCGGAGACCAAACCTATGGCGCCAGCCAAGCATACCTCCCTAATGCCATCATGCTACACGCCTGGAAGTTGGAATTCACAGACCCCCAGAGCGAAGAATCCATCTGCCTGGAAGCACCGCTGCCATGGAGGTGATCAGCCCTCGTAGTAGATCCGATAAATCGCATCGGCAAAATCATCGGAGACGAGGATGGAGCCATCGGGCAGGAGCTGAATGTCAACCGGGCGGCCCCAGACTTCGCCTTTTTCCAGCCAGCCCTGAGCAAAAGGCTCGTAGCTAACCGCTTGGTTGCCTTCTAGCTTGACCAACATCAGCCGGTAGCCAATTTTTTCGCTGCGGTTCCAGGAGCCGTGCTCAGCGATGATGAGGTGGCCGCGGTAATCAACGGGGAATTGCTGCCCAGTATAAAAGCGCAGGCCAAGCGGGGCTACATGGGGCCCGAGCACCTGGGCTGGAGCGGTAAATTCATCGCAAGAACGCATGCTGCCAAACTTGGGGTCGGGCAAATCGCCCTGATGGCAATAGGGATAGCCGAAGTGCATGCCGTCTTTCGGCGCGTAGTTGAGCTCACAGCCCGGCTCATCGTCGCCCATCATGTCGCGCCCGTTGTCCGTAAACCATAACTCGCCGGTTTGCGGGTGCCAGGTGAAGCCTACGGTGTTGCGCACCCCATGCTGCACGATTTCCATGCCGGTACCATCCGGGTTGAGGCGGGTGATAGAGGCGTAAATCTCATTTTCTGATTCGCAGATATTGCAGGGCGCGCCTACGGGCACGTAGAGCTTGCCATCGGGGCCGAAGGCAATAAACTTCCAGCCGTGATGGGTTTCGGTGGGGTATTGGTCGTAAACCACGATGGGCTCGGGCGGGTTGGCCAGGTTGGCTTCGATATTCTCGTACTTCAGTATCCGGTTGACTTCCGCCACATACAGGTCGCCATCGCGGAAAGCTACGCCATTGGGCATCTTCAAACCTTTGGCCAAGGTATAGACCACATCGGCGCTGAAATCGCCGCTGGTATCCCTCAGGGCATAGACATTGCCTTCCGAACGGGTGCCGACAAATAGAGTGCCATTAGGCGACAACGCCATCGAGCGGGCATTTTTGATGCCCTCCGCGAAGACTTCGATTTTGAAGCCTTCCGGCAATTTTATTTTTTCCAACGGCAGATTAGAAGATTTGAATATTTTCACCGGAGGGTTGACTCTGCCGCAGCTAGACAGCGCGGCGATGAGGATCAGGGCGAGTAATTTCATGCGCATGATATTTTTCATTTGCAAACAATCATCCCATACAAATGGTTGCTCCCTCAAGCCACTGGTGCCGCCTTATGCCGACGGGTCAGGCGCAGAAAACGCAGCGACAGGAGGATAGCGCTGGCACTCAGGCCCAACACGAAGCCCATCCAGATGCCTGCTACTTCCATGCCCGCTTTAAACGCCAGCCAATAGCCCGCCGGGATGCCTACCCCCCAGTATGCCAGGGCCACCAGTAAGGTGGGGACCCGCACATCCTGGATGCCGCGCAGCAAGCCCACGCCTACGGCCTGTACCGAATCGGAAATCTGGAAGACTGCCGCCAGCAGCAACAAAGTGGATGCAAAGGCCAATACAGGGGCTTCATCATTAAACAGCAGGGGGAGATGATGCCGCCCCAGGATGAAAAGGATGGCGCAAAACGTGCCGTAAGCCCCCGCCATGATGAGGGTCGTTTTCCCGATGTGGTAAGCGCTGGTCAAATCCTTCTTCCCGTAGGCGTAGGCCACGCGGATACTGCCTGCCACGCTGATACCCAACGACACCATAAAGGTGATGGAGGCCAACCCCAGCGCTATCTGATGTGCGGCCTGCTGGATATAGCCCAGCCAGCCGGCCATGATGCCGGAAACTGCAAAAGAGGCCGACTCCATACCATACTGCATGGCCGAAGGTATGCCAATACGGATGACATCGCGCAGCCGGCTGGCACGGAATTGCAGCTGCTCCCGCAGGTTTTGCCGATAAGGCGCAAAGCCTTTACCTTTTATAATGAGCACTGCTATGGCAATCATAATCAGGATGCGCGCAACGAGGGTCCCGATGCCTGCCCCTTCCAGCTCTAAGCGGGGGGCACCCCACTTCCCAAAGATGAACATATAATTTAAAACCACATTGATGGGGATTGAGGCTAAGGCGATATACATCGGTGCCCGCGTCTTGCCCAGGCCGTCGGCAAACTGCTTCATGCCGATAAAGAGCACCATGGGCACCATGCCCCAAGCCATCCAGATGAGGTAGGCTTCCGACAATTCCGCCACGATCAGGTCTTGCCCCATGTGATAGACCAACCCCACCCCTAAATGGATGGCGATGGCCATCGCCAAAGCGACAAAGCCGATAATCCACAGCCCGTTGTAGAGGATGCGCAGGGGTTTGTCTTTGTCGCCCTCGCCCATGGCATTCGCCACCAGAGGCGAGATCGCCATCGTCAGCCCAATGCCCAGGATGAGGGGGATCGAGATGATGTTGTTGACAAACGAAGCCGCCGCCAATTGGCTGCTATGGATGGCACCTACCATAGCGCTGTCAATGATGCCCAGCACCATTTGAGTCAGGTTGCCCAAGATAATCGGCCAGCCCAGGCGGAGGGTATGTTTTACTTCTTGCAACATGCGGAATGCGGATAAAACGGCAAAAGTAGGCATATCAAACAGAAGTTTAGAAACTGTTTTTGGACGAGGGTTGCTTTTAATGATATAAATGCGTACCTTTGCACCGTCAATCAATTATTAGTAGCTCTTGTGTTTTAATCCTGCCTTCTTAAGCAAGTGTTTAATTCCCCTCTGCTGGCATTAATTGTTTGAACGGGCTTTCGACATTGAGCCTTGCCCTATTGTTATTGGGCATAGTACTTGCTGCCGGCGCCTGTCATTTTCTTATTTTTAAATTTTTTGTTATGAACATTTTTGCAACCAAACTCAGCTACGACACGACTAGCGAAGAACTGCAGGAAGTCTTCGAAGCTTACGGAGAAGTGTCTTCTGCTAAAGTAATCACAGACCGCGACACCGGCCGCTCAAAGGGCTATGGCTTCGTCGAAATGGACGACGACAGCGAAGCGAACGCTGCTATTGATGCGCTCAATGAAACAGAACTCGACGGAAGGACGATAATCGTTAAGGAGGCAAAACCTCGTGAGGAACGCCGCCCGGCTAAGAATTTCAGTCAGTGGTAAAATCCTGATGGGAGGAAAGCGCCCGCGCTTTCTTCCTGCCAGAAAACTGCGCTTGAGTTTGGGGCAGCTTAACACTTGTCGAGTTGCCCCAAACAAAGCGCAATTTTTTTCAGACAAACAATTTTTGTTATGATTATTATTGATATCAAAGAAGGAGAAACCATCGATCGTGCGCTCAAGCGCTACAAACGCAAGCATAGGGATGTTGGCCTGGTCAGGGAATTGCGCCGCCGCAAGCAATTCACTAAACCTTCCATCAAGCGCCGCAACGAGATGCTTAAGGCAAGGTATAAGGAAGAGAAAGACCGCACTAGCGAACAATAAGAAGGCTTAGGGGGGGTCAGTTGCGGTTGAACTGCACCTCTATCCCCAATTGCTTTTCTTTAGCAAACAAAGTAGGCTGCCGATTCTCCAAGCGGTAGCCTTGGTCAGGCCAATACTCAATGGTCTGCTGCATTTCCGCAATCATGCTTTTAGTATGGTTTTGGATGAGGACTGCGGTCACCTGGCCGCTCTGGTTATATTGTATCTCCATGTAACGGGTTTTCAGCTTGTCCTCTTCAGCCCGGTAGCTAAGCCGGGCAAGCGAGCCTTCCTGAAAAACGCTATCCACCTCATATTTGTCGAGCCAGGCCACGCGATTGATGTCAGCGCGAGAGAATACCGCTAATTCCTTTTCGTAGTCTAAGGTATCAAAATCATGCGCTTCGCTTTTGCCGTTGAGGCTGATGCGCTTTACACCTTTGGGTTGGAGTTTTGCTAGCCGCTGCATTTCCTGCTGCATAAAGCCTTCGAGGTCAAAGAAAGCCTTGGGGGCATTGCGCCCGAGCTCTGCCCTCGAGCATGCTGCCGCTGCCAAGGCCGATATTGCCAAGATAAGGGCAAGTCGATACATGTTCATATTTTGCTTGGTACAACAAATTTGAAGCAGTGATGTTTCACCGCGCTGGCTACCCCTGGCTCAGCAGCACCTCCCCATCCATTTCCCGGGGTATCTCCATCTCAAACAAAGTGAGTATCGTCGGGGCGATATCGCCGAGCTTACCGCCCTTAATACGGGAGCCCTGCGGTTGGTTGCTGACATAAAAAATCGGTACCGGATTCATGGTGTGAGCCGTATTGGGCGAGCCATCTTCGTTGACCATGTAGTCTGAATTGCCGTGGTCGGCGATGATGATGGATTGGTAGTTGTACTTGAGCGCCGTTTCGATGAGCCGCTGCAAGCAGGTGTCAACTGTTTCCGCCGCCTTCATGGCAGCTTCAAAGCTGCCGGTATGCCCCACCATATCCGCGTTGGCGTAGTTGAGGCAGATGAAATCTGGCTGAGACTGCTCGATATCCGCTACGATAGCATCCGTGACCTGATAAGCGCTCATCTGGGGTTGGAGGTCGTATGTCGCTACTTTAGGAGAAGGGATCATGATGCGGCGCTCCCCTTCGAAAGCCTCTTCGCGGCCACCGTTGAAGAAGAAGGTCACGTGGGGGTATTTCTCCGTCTCGGCGATGCGCACCTGAGTTTTACCTGCTTTGGAAAGCACCTCGCCCAAAGTGTTGGAGACATCATCCTTGGTAAAGAGTACGTGCATCCCCTGGTAGGTTTCATCGTAGCGCGTCATCGTGGCATAGTATAGGTTCAGGGTTTTCATGCCATGTTCGGGCATGTCTTGCTGGGTGAGCACGGTAGTGATTTGCCGCGGCCGATCGGTGCGGAAATTAAAACAAATCACGGCATCGCCCTCGGCGATGGAAGCAAGAGGCTGCCCTTGGCTGTCAACACAGACGATAGGCTGAAGGAATTCATCGGTCTGCCCGGCAGCATACCGAGCTTCTATCGTCTGCAAGGCGTTGGTGCTTGCTTCACCCTTGCCGTGCACCAGGAGGTCATAAGCCAGCTTAGTGCGTTCCCAGCGCTTGTCGCGGTCCATGGCATAATAGCGGCCGATGACCGAGGCCAGGCGCGCTCCAGTGGGCGCTACCTGCTCCAGTACTTCTCTGACGAAACCCAGGCCGCTTTTGGGGTCGGTATCCCTTCCATCGGTGAAGGCGTGGATAAAAACCTTTTCCAAGCCATTTTCGGCAGCGATCTGACACAAGGCGATCAGATGGGCAGAGTGGGAATGTACACCCCCATCAGACACCAGGCCGAAAAGGTGGAGCGCCTTGCCATTGTCCCTGGCATATCTCAGGGTTTCCAACAATACGGGGTTTTGGTGGAGCTCCCGTTCGCGAACTGCTTTATTGATACGGGCTAGCTCTTGGTATACCACCCTGCCGGCACCGATATTGAGGTGTCCAACCTCAGAGTTGCCCATCTGCCCCTCTGGCAAGCCCACTGCTTCGCCAAAGGTAACCAGCTCGGCATTGGGATATCGGCTGTAGAGGCTATCAACAAAAGGGGTGCTGGCCTGGGCTATTGCACTGGCTTCGGGCTTGGGGCCATGCCCCCAGCCATCGAGGATGACTAGTAATACGCGCTTTGTTTCCATAGTGCAAAGCTACACATTGCACGGCAAAAATTGTGCGTAGAATGTAGCTTAGTGCTATACAATTCTTAACTTTGCGCCGGGCTACTATCCAATTTATTTTTCTGCAAATCAAAACCAAGAGCTATGCACTACAGCCGAATTGCTGTTTTGTACTCCCTGCTTACTCTAAACCTGCTTGCCAGGGCTGTTGCCAGCCCCGTCATACTTTCTGACTATACACCTCCACGAGTTGATAGTGTTCAATCCATCCTGTTACAACTATACCACGAACGCCCTGATTTGGTGGGCTTCATCCCGGAAACACAGCGCTGGTACTTATTTGTGGCTCGGGCAGAGGCCATCCCGCCGAATTTCTACCCGCGGCTGCAGGCAGCCTTCCTACACGACATTGCAGGCCTTTGCCAGGAATACGGGCGCCGCTATTTAGCCGACTGGCATGCGCTAGCCAGCAAATCCGCCCGCGAGACCTGCTGGGGCACCTCCTACTTGTGCAACCGGGCCTTCAACTACTTTGGCATCCGCTACACTGCCAAGCCCTGGCTATGTGAGTCCTTCTATTTTTGCCAAACCCTGACCCGCAACGACCCCGAACCTTCTGACTTTGTTATTTTTTCTGGCTTCGAGGCCTCGCTATGGATGTTTATCCACACGATGTACAACCGCCACTTCCTGGAGCGCCTCCCTGACAGAGGCGCACGGGTAGCTGAGGCTATCGAGTTTGAACGCATGAACAGCATCCGCTATTGGGAATATACCCGCTATGGCATTTGCTACAGCCAGCAATTGAAGGGGCTTCCTTATTCAGTAGAAGAAATAGTATATACCTGGAGCGAGCACCCGATCAACAACCTTTGTGTCAATTGCAACCGAGAGACCGACCTGGATTGGGCCGGCCGCCTGGCCACTGCCTATTGGCACAATTTCCGCTGAGGCAATTTTTGCGCCACAGCGGCGTTTTTGATGTGACCTTCAATCGGTTGTATTCATTCGGCTAAAAGTGACAAATCATCAAGTAAGGCGTCTTAACAACTGAAAAGTTTTGATGGAACGATATTCACGTCCTTTGCATTTAAGCATTTGGCTGGATTGCGTTCAATCCCATGAATGTTTAAACAAAAATCTAATTGGTTATGAAAAGCTACTTGTTCCTGATTTTGTTGTCTCCTTTGTTTGCCTTCCAGGAGGAAGCCAACTTGGCCGACATTACGAAAGCGATCAGTAATGGCGATGCGGACGCCCTCGGCCAGTACTTTGACCAAACCGTAGAGGTGTCTATAATGGGTCAGGAAGACGTTTACAACAAAAGCCAGGCCATCGGCGTAGTGCGCACCTTCTTCGCCCAAAACCGCCCTGCTTCCTTTAGCCAGGTACACAAAGGGGCTTCCCCCAACAACGATTCTGAATACTGCATCGGCAATCTTTCTGCTGGAGGCAAATCTTTCCGCGTGTACATCTACATGAAGGTGGATGGGAACCGCCGCTTGATCCAAGAGCTTCGCTTCGACCGGCAGTAGCTCCGGCTTTAGGGTGCCGCTTCCAGTACGCCCATGCCAAAGAGCGCGAAGTCGTACTTGACCGGGTCTTCGGCATCATAAGCACGTAGCCTTTGTGTCAGTTCCAAAACGGCCAGCCAGTCCGTTTGTTTGCGCACCAATAGCCCCAGGCGACGTGCGACACGCTCCACGTGTACGTCAAGGGGCATGAGCAATTGCGCCGGGCGGATGCTTTTCCAGAGTCCAAAATCCACGCCATTTTCGTCTTTGCGCACCATCCAGCGCAAGAACATGTTCAATCGTTTGCAAGTTGATTTACGAGCGGGTGTCGCAATGTGCTTACGGGTTCGCTCAGGGGCATAAGGCAGCGCAAAAAAGGACTCATGGAAACCGGCTAAAGCCGGGCCGGTATGCTCATCTTCTGGGCTTAGATGCCGGGCGAAAGCATCCTCAAGAGAAGCGTGCTGCCGATAGTAATGTTGGAAAAATTCCAGGAAATAAAGCGTATCCGTAGCCAGGAAAGTGCGGTGCTTGAATTCGAGGAAGCGGGCGCGGTCTTTTTCCTCGTGGTTGAGGATGAAATCATGTGGCGCGCCATCCATCAAGTCCATAAGTTTGTTGGCGTTGTTGATAATAGTCTTGCGCTGCCCCCAGGCCAGGATAGCCGCCCAGAACGCGGCTATTTCAATATCTTGTAAGCGCGAAAAACGGTGGGGCACGCTGATGGGGTCTTGCGCGATGAAAGCAGGTTCATTGTAGCGCTCCACGCCTTCATCCAGTAGTTTTTTGATGTAGTCATCAGGGGGCAACATATTCAGGGTTTTTCGTACATTTCCAGGCGTACCAACCCCAGGCGCTGCAAGAAGTGATTGAAAGAAACCCGAAGTACGCCCAGCCCGTAGCGCATGCTGCGGCGGAAATTAATCGAGGAAGCCTCTTCAAAGTATTTGGTGGGGCAGGTCACCTCAGCGATGTGGAAGCCGCCATAGATGATTTGCGAGAGCATCTCGTTGTCAAAGACGAAATCATCAGAGTTTTGGTTAAAGTTGATGCCCTGCAGTACCCGGCGGTCAAAAGCGCGGTATCCGGTATGGTATTCCGAGAGCTTATAGTTGACGAGGAGGTTTTGCGCCAAAGTGAGGGCGCGATTAGCGATGTATTTATACAGCGGCATCCCGCCATCCAGGGCGCCTTTGCCTAAAATACGCGAGCCGAGCACCACCGGATACAATTCCTCGCCGATGATATTGACCATGGTCGGGATGAGCTTGGGGGTGTACTGATAATCAGGGTGCAACATGATGATAATCTCGCCACCAAGCTCCAGGGCCTTGTTGTAGAGAGATTTCTGGTTGCCCCCGTAGCCCTTGTTGTTTTCGTGTACGATGATATGGGGAATGCCTATTTGCAGCGCCAGTTCGCTGGTATTATCGCTGCTGGCATCGTCACAGAGGATGACTTCGTCTACCAGATCCAGGGGGATTTCGCGGTAAGTCTTTTCGAGGGTGCGAGCTGCATTGTAAGCTGGCAGCACCACAATTACTTTTTTGCCCTTGTACATTTAGCTTTGCTTTTGGAGGGCAAAGATAGGCTGCTTTAGAAATCGTTTCAATATATCCGGCTTTTTTTGCCGCCCAATCTCATATTCCTACAACAAAGCATCCAATTCTTGCTTGACAAAAGCCCCTAGTTGGCTGACGTACTCACGAGAGAAATTGAATTCTATGCCTGCAGCAGCATAGATCTCTTTGATGTTTTTGGTATAACCTAGCGAAAGCGCCTGATGATAATTGCGGATTGCCTGCTGGGGGTCTTCCCGATATTGCTTCCAGATGGCGATAGCCCCAAGCTGAGCCATACCATACTCGATGTAGTAGAAAGGTACCTCGAATATATGCAACTGCTTGTGCCAAAGGTGGCCGGCATAATGCTCCAGGTTGGTGTGGTCAATGAGAGAAGAGTTGAACTCTTGCATGATACTCAACCATTGATTCTTGCGCTCTTCTTGCCCATGTTGGGGGTTAGTATAGAGCCAATGCTGAAATTTGTCGATGGTCGCAATCCAGGGCAATACTTTGAGCACGTACTCCAGCTGGGCGATTTTAGCCCGACGCAGGCTAGCTTCATCTGGAAAAAATACATCCCAATGCTCCATGGTGAGCAGCTCCATCGTCATCGCAGCCAATTCGGCTACTTCTGAAGGCACCCGCTTGGAGGATTTCAACTTGTACCTCCGGGTCAGGAAAGAGTGTACGGCATGCCCACTTTCGTGCATGAGCGTACGCATATCGCTGAGGGAATTCGTAGCATTCATGAAGATAAAAGGCACGCCAGTCAGATGCAAAGGCATATTGTAGCCGCCGGGGCGCTTGCCAGTCCTGGAATCCAGATCGAGATGGCCCATTTCCCGCATGATGCCAATGGTCTTGCCAAAATCAGGATGCAGCTCATTCAAGCAGAAAATTACTTTTTCCACCAGTTCATCAATGGTATCAAACGGGCGCAGGGGCATTTCACCTAAGGGGTCGACGAATAAATCCCAGGGGCGGAGCACATCTACTTGGAGCGAAGCTTTGCGGAAGCGGTTGAGCTCATCGGTCAATGGCACCAGCTCTGTTTTGATCGATTCGTGAAAGTCGTAGCAATCTTCCACTTTATAATCAAAACGGCCCAGAGCCTGGAACTTATAGTCCCGGAAATTTTGGAAACCGGCGTTGACCGCCATTTGATGGCGCATCACCAGCAGATTGTCGAATAAGTCTTCCAACTGATCCGTATCCTGCAAGATGCGCTGATGGATTTTGTGGTAAATAGCTTCACGATAGGCGCGTTCGGGCTCTTCCAGCAGGGAAGAAGCCTTTTGCAAGGTCATCTGCTTGCCATCCATGCCCACGGTCATCTCGGAAAATATCTTAACATACTCCTTCGACTTCATCTGGATATCAGTGGCCAAGGGGATATTTTCTTCGCGAAATAATGCTACGGCATTGTGCACGCTGCGCAGATAAATATCGTATTCCCCTTTTGGCAACTGGCTGGTGAAAGGGCAGTT
This sequence comes from uncultured Phaeodactylibacter sp., assembly GCA_964432875.1. Taxonomy (GTDB): domain Bacteria; phylum Bacteroidota; class Bacteroidia; order Chitinophagales; family Saprospiraceae; genus JACJYE01. The sequence continues at coordinate 41,891 of CAYSPJ010000009.1, forward strand.
TGCCAGCTTCTCGTTGAGGGTGTGTTCAAAAGAAGTAATCTTTGGCGCTAGTTCCTGGACCGCATACTGATATAAGCCTTCGGCTTTTTCATCTGAGCTGTCAATAGTAATCTTTATATATCTCCAGGAAAAGGCCTCGCTGATAACCGCATCGAGTTCGCTTTTGTCTCGTATCCACTGTTCGAGCTCTCCAACCGAACAAATGGGCCGCTTCAACAGCTCATTGAAATAGGGCTTCAGCCTCGACCAGGTTGTGAGCTTGAATTCCTTTGGCACAAATGCTCTTGCCTTCTCTTGTAGGACTGTGGCAGTCTTGAGATTCATGAGATGATTTGCTTTTATATAGCTGGCTCGTGATTTGACCGAACCGGCTATGGACTATAATTTTCTCAATAGTTTTTTTCAGTCGTCTATAGGGGCATATCAGCCAATCTGTCTTACGTTTTTTTGGGGCCAAGGTTACTTCCTGCACGATCTTTTTGATAAAAACTTGTCTTGGGCATAATCAGCCCAACGCATTGGCGCAGGCTAGACAAAAGGCTTATACTGCTTTAAGCCTACTATAAGAAGGGGGAAAGGGGGAAAATGGGGAGGTGCTGCATCTACTATTCTTCTTCCTCGGAACGGGCCTCTTCTGTCTCTTCTACCTCATCGGCCTGAATGGCACCGCTTTCGTTCAAAAAATTGAACCACTTGATGATTTTCTTGATGTCGCCCACAAAAACGCGGTCGCGGTCATAGTTGGGCAGCACATTAGAAAAATAATCGTGCAGTTCTTCAGAGGGGGCGTTCACACTGACTGGTGGGGTATCAGCTAAGAGCGTGTACATGCTCTGAAAGACATTCTTCAACTCCGTTGAGTCGTCGTCGTCGGTATAGATTGCGATAGACTCCAGGGGGGTAAATTGATGTTTGCGGCTGGAAGCAAAGTTGCGCTTCCCTGTTTTCAGGTCTTCAATAATCAGTCCGTTATTCCGGTTGGCTGCCATCCGGTACAGGCCGGGCAATCCGCTTACCGCTATCAAGTTTTCAAGATTCATAGACGTTGTCACCTTTTTAATTTAGAGGGCAAAGCTAACAACAAATGCGGAAAACAGCATGTATCAGCAAGCTTATTTTCCGGTTTGCCGCAGATGGCGACGCTTGGAGGGGGTAGCAGTCTATGTTAAGGGCTTCTACTTCGTCTAAGGCGGGATAAAGTTATGGCTTTTTGATTACTGGCCCAACTTTTTTTAAAATTATTCTTGCGCTTTTTTCAAGCGGTACAATTTTGAAGGCCTATGCGCTAAAGGATCGTGCAATAATAAACGTGAGGTTTACGGCCGAGATTAAGGCCGAGCGCTATAGTAGAAGTTATTTCGTCTGTCGGCAAGGAGCCAAATGAAGGCACAGCATAGCCATAACTACGGCAAGGCTTGGCAAGGCTGCCAGCGGGCAAAAGAACGACTATCAATGACGAGTTATGGTTGCGCGCCCCCCCTAAGACCAGACGCTGAGCATGCCTGCTTGTTCAAAAGCCCTAAGTTCGCTCACAAGCCTATCATCCGTTTGGGGGGTAAACAAGAGGGCGCCGTTGCGGTCGTCAAATACCTCTACTTGGAGTTCGCGGGCGAAGGATTTAGCCAGTTCGCCCATGCTGCGGGCGTAGTGCTCGCTTTTGCCCATCGCCATAAACAAATCGATGACCCCGGCGCGGATCATCTCGTAGGGGTCTAGCTGCATCAGCATTTGCCGCTGAGACTTGCCGCGTATTTTTTTGCCTTCCCGGCGGAGTTTTTCCCTCAGGCTCTCCGTCGAATAACCCAGCACCTCGGCGCGATGTTTCCACCAATTTGCCGCATCGTCGCCATTGCGTTGTTCATAGACCTTCAGGTGCCGCTTCTCCGCCGCTTCCTGGCAAGAGACCATGCCCATCGCTTTAGTCAGTTCAATGATGTGGCAGACCTGTTCCTTGCTCAGCAATTCACCCTGTTGAGGTTCGTCTTCCAAAGAGTGGAGCCACTTGGCGTACTTCAGCTTAGCTTTGCTTTTTGAAGCCAGCACGATATGTTTTGCCAATTCTATGGTGAGGTAATAATCTTTCAGGATGGTATTGCCCGGCACCTTGCGCGGGGCATAGTCCTGCATTTTCAGGGGCCGGCGGATGCCGTCCCTGAATTCATAAAGATCCATCAGCCAGTTTTTTACATTGACTGCATAATGGTGATCTTGTAACTGCAGTACCTGATGCAGGTTTGTGGCGGAAACCACCTTTGTCCCTTTCTTGCTTACATACACCTGAAGTTCCATAATATAGTTATATGGTTGTTACGAATACAAAGATACGTGCTTTGTTTTAAAAAAGCAAATTTTCAAACAAATAATTTTTATTTTTCCAGACCAGTCTTTTTTGAGATTTAAGCACTGAAAACCAAAGCTATAAAATCGGGAGATGCACTTTTTTATCGTTTGCCGCTTCGGCAAGGCAGCTCTGCTTTTAAAACAATTATCTGTCCGGGAGCAGAAGCGGCCAGAACAGTAAACAAGGTAATCGGAAAAGTGACTCCTCGGAGCGGATGCTCCGAAGGGGGCAAGCGACAGCCTGGTGCGGCTAGATCGCGCCTGGGCTTGAGAGCAAAGCTGGCGAAGGCCCAAAAATCGGAGTTTACTCCACGAAGCGTGGGATAAGGGCCCCACGCTGAAGTCGAGGATTTCGGGGGCGAGCGTAACGCAGCTATCGGACTATAAAGACAGACATGAACTATAAAGGTAGCCACCGCTCAGTGCTGATCAGAGAAAAATAGGCTAATCACAAAGCGACAATCGGCTCTTACACAAACATCAGCCCAAAAGCCAGTACGGAGAGGATGAGCCCATACATAAAGATATTGTAGCAGATGCGCAGGAACTGATATTTTTTAGCCAGCACCACGCCGAGGTAGTAGAGGTCTCGGGTCATCGAGCTATAGAGGTAATCGCTGTCTTTGATCATCTCCGTCATGCCCCAGTGGAAATCCTTGATATCCATTTTATAAAAATTCCCAAAAAAGAGCAGGTTGGTGCGCTTCTGTTCAATATCTTCCTTTGTCACTTTGCCCTCCGTCACTTTGGGGCGGGTAGCCATGATAGCAAAGACCAAAGCGCCCAGGCAGGAGGCCAACAACAGGGCAGTGGGGAGGATGAGCCGGGGGTTGTCTGTAAATTTAGGCACGAGGTTGGCCACTACGATAGAAATGATAATGGCATTGATACTCAACATGATATTCGCCTTGTTGTCGGCGATGGAGCTTAGGTTGATGTGTGTGCGGTACGTGGTGCGATACATCGTCTCTACCCCTCGCCCCAAATCTAGCTCTTTGAGCTGCAGGCCAGGGAAATGCTGCTTTTTTTTCTTTTTTTTCTGCGGTTGCCCTTTAGCCTCCTCCATGGCTTCAACGGCTTCCGGATGCAGGCGCAGCTTCTGTTTTTTGAGCTGGCTGATGTGCTTGCGCTTGCGCTTGCTGTAGAGTTCGCGAGCCACTTCTGTATGGTATTGGTGGCGCATCATAAAGCCCAGCTCAAAGTCCATCCATTCCTGCTCAGTCATGACGATATGGCTGGTCAGCACCATCTCTTGGCGCAGGCGGCCGCAGCGATCCCAGTATAGCTCATTGCCCAGGTGGCTGAGGTCGGCATCGCACAAGATGCTCTCGATCAGCCGCTGGGGTTTGTGGGGCATGCGGGTAGCACGTATGCCGCACAAAATCGAAGCGATGCCCTCCTCGGGGTAGCCGTGTTGCCGCAGGAATTTTTCTGCCAACTGACAAGAGCGCTCCTCGTGTCCTTCTGCCCCGCCAAAGTAGCCTGCATCGTGAAACCAGGCAGCCAGCTGCAAGTGCTCCATCTCATCTTCGCCGAGGTTGTATTGCAAGCCCAATTCGATAGCAGCCTCTACCACTTCCCGGGTATGAGGGAAGTTGTGATAGGTGTATTCATTCGGGATGTGCTCTTCGAAGAATTCCTGTACATATGCTTCGGCTTCAGCGAGTATGCCTTGTCGTGACTGCGTCATAATGGTTTTTCTGACTTGGGAAACAGGCTTGAAGCCTATTCCCCGGTTTTAGCGATAGTTGTTTCAGGCGGAGCATAGCGCTAATAGCCTTACATCCTACAAAAATAAGAGAATTTTGGAGAAAAAAGAGCCCCGCTCCGGAAAGGCGCTGCTGCCTGGCCAGAGCGGGGCTTACTGGGGTGATGCTGACCGCGTTAAGCCTGCTTCATGTGCACATCCATCTGCGGGAATGGAATGCTGATGCCTTCGGCATCGAAAGCCTTTTTCACGTGTTCATACATATAAAAATAGGTATCCCAGTAATCTTCGCTCTTACAGAAAGGGCGGCTGGCCAAATTGATGGAGCTATTACCCCAAGGCCCTACCACCACGCCCTGGGCGGGCGCGTCCAGGATGTAGGGGCACTCCTTGCCAACCCGGAGGATAGTTTCCCGGGCTTGGTCAATGCTATCGGCATAGCTGATGCCGAAGCTCAACTCGACGCCGATGATGCCCTGCCCGGAAATATTGGTGATGACGTTGCTGGTCACCACGCCATTGGGCACGATGATGTGCTTATTGTCAAGGGTGACCAAGACCGTATTGAACACCTGTATCTCCTTGACCGTGCCGGTTTGCCCGCCGCCAATATTGACGAGGTCGCCAACTTTGTAAGGCTTGAAGATCAACAACAACACCCCACTGGCAAAGTGCCCGAGGCTGCCTTGCAAAGCCAGGCCAATAGCAAAAGCCAAGGCACCGAAAATAGCGACGAAAGAGGTCGTCTCGATGCCAAACATCCTGGCTACGCTCAACAACAATAATACCTTTAAGCCTACATTGACCAGTGAGGATAAGAAAGGCCGCACGGTGGGGTCAAAATTGCGGCGCTCCATAGAATCCCTCACTATCCTGCTGATCCACCCGATAATCCAGAAACCAAGGATGAGGGTTATCAATGCGCCAATGACTTGCGGAGCATAGGTCTTTAGCGCAGCGGTCAACTCAAGGCTCATTTTAGAAAAATCCATGATAACTTGTTTTTGTTGGTAAAAAAAAGTATTGATTATTTTTGACGAAGATAATGAAATCCTGGCTCACCCTTATTTTTAAACAATATAAAAAATCCCCTTATGGCAAAATGGCTGACGCAAGAGGAGGCATTGCAAAAAATGCAGCATTACTGTGCGTATCAGGAGCGCTGCCACCAGGAGGTGCGCGCCAAGCTGCTGGAGCTCGAAGTGTATGGCGACCGCCTGGAGGAAGTCATGGTGGCCCTTATCGAGGAGGGCTTCCTCAATGAAGAACGCTTCGCCCGCTCGTTTGCTCGCGGCAAATTCCGCCTCAAGCAGTGGGGGCGCATCCGCATCCGCAAAGAGTTGAACGCCCGGCAGATTTCGGAGTATTGCCAGCGCAAAGCCCTGGAAGAAATTGAGGAAGAGGAATACCTGGAGGCTTTGAAGGGGGTATTGAATAAAAAATTGCAGCAAACTGGAAGGGATCAGGGGCTTTACCTGCAGAAGCAAAAGGCGGTACGTTATGCCCTGAGCCGAGGCTTCGAACCGGAGCTGGCCTGGGCGCTACTGGATGAAATTGTTGGCTGACCGACAATCGGGTTTTAATTTCGCCATCCCATTTCCCGGAATGATTATATTATGGTATATTAGCCCAAGTTAAACAGTATATCGCTCCATAGGCCTTTTCGAAAAACTGACTTTTGATTTTTTTTGGTTGGGTAAGCCCAGGGTTTAGCATTAATTTTAACTTGCCCATTTTAGTATTCACTCTAAAATCAGTAAAGTGTTATGGCTAGAAAAAAATACACATTAGACGACTTTAAGAAAAATGAACTGAGCGCCCCGGCCCAACAGGCCGTCAAAGGCGGCTACAAGTTCAGCCCCTCCGGCCCCAATTTTGCAGGTTCTTTTATCTGGGAAGGCATCGATATCCGGGGCCAACAAATACTGAACTACGAGCGCAACGAAACGGCCTCGGCCAAGCGGGGAGGATAAGGGGCTATGCCCCTTGCTCCTTTGCATATTGTTCCGAAAATTTTCGCTGTATGATTTCAGCGAAGGGCTTGTTCTCTATTTTGCTCTCCAACCAAGACATGATGTCAAAAGCTTTCGAGAAAAAAGTTTTAGTAAGCGGTTGCTGAGAGAGGTCGGCAAATTCTTCCCTCAAAATTTCGTAAGCCTCTCTCAGCTCCCTTTTTGAAGGGGCTTCCACCGCCTTGCGGATAAAATTCATCACTTTCTTTTCTACTTCATGCAGTTTATCTAGCTTTTTCAGGAAGCGGTAGGCAGAGCGCAACAGCGATTCCAGCAGTTCGTGATTCCCCAGCTCGTAGTGCACGATGAGGTTGAGGATGCGCGCCACGCCCTGCAGGTCCTGGCGGTCCACGGTATTGGGCAGGTCCAGCCATTGATTCAGGAATTCCAATGCCTGCCCGTAGCTGCCTGCACCGAAGCAGATGTAGAAATAGCTATAATAAAAGGTTTGTGTCTCAAAGGTGTTTTCACTAAAGCGCTGCCGTTCTTTCAAGTGTTGCTCAAGCGAGGCCAGCCCCTGCTCAAACTCGCCCCTGGTGATACATAGCATAAACTTGGCCTGGTAATACTGCCGGTGGATTTTCAGCTCGTCATCCCTGCTTTTGGGGATTACATGGTACAGCTTCTCCAGGTTGTGTTCCATCTCCTCCAGCCTCTTCGTCTCCCCACAACTGCGGATGAAGTTGTTGAGCGCCGAGATATACTCCGAAACGTCTTCCTGCAACATGTGAGGCTGGCTTTCCATCAGCGCGATCAGCGCCTTGCTCTCCTGGTAAAAGCGCTCCAACTCAGCGGTGGCATAATAGTAAAGGGACCTGATGCGGTAGAATAAAACCTGGGCCTGGTGCGAATTGGCCTGGCCGTAGTCCTCTAGCAGCGGAGAATCTACAATGCCGCTAAGGCGCATTTTGAAAGCCTCCCCCCGCAGCGAGGCATCCTTGCGCAGGCTCACCAGCAAGCGGAAAAAGATATTGCGGTATGCTGAAATCTTGCGCAGCTTGTCCAGCGCCTCCTGCTCTTGGGCTTCGATGCGGGCCAGCTCCTGGTCGAGGAAACCAATATCCGCTTCGGTGTAAGCAAGATGTTTTTCCCAGCCCAATATCTCCAGGATGCTGGTGAAGAGCTCGTATTTATAAGCTTGCTTTTTAGCCTTAGCCAGGTATTCTTTGCAGTCTTCGAATAGTGAGCGCTGAAACAGCGCCCGCACCCCTTGCAACATCTGCTTGACACGGTGGTCAGCTGATGCGCTTTCATCATAGGATTGCAGGCTCTCCACGATCAGCTTATACAGGTATGCCTTCAGCTCTGAATACTTACGGCTTTGGATGGGGCCACGCCCATAGATCTTCTGCTTCAATGCTTCTTCATCAAAGGCCTCCTGGGCGTCGATCGCATCAAATAAAACGAGGTATTTGTTGTCTCTTCCATTTTGCTTTCCGGTAAACACCTTAAAGTAGCGCTTCTCCGACCCGGAGAGCGACTTAATGAGCTGGAAAAGCTTGACCGAGGGCGTCTTTGGCATAGCTATACGGTATACTGTTTATGGCCCTTGGCTAATCCAATCCGCAAGGCGCCAGGGCTTCAATGTAGATAAAACACCGCCCAGCTCCAAAATGCTGCCCCTTTCATCTCGTATCTTTTATTTCTGAAACCTGACATATAGCTAATAACCGGCAGCCAAAACGCCGCTGCAAGCGGCGCCCCCGCCAGATTACAATAAAGACCGTTGGATAAAGGGCAGTTTCTCCGGATAATCCGTCGTATAATGCAGCCCCCGGCTTTCATGCCGCATCATCGCCGAGCGGGTGATGAGGTAGCCGATCGTAATCAGGTTGCGCAACTCACAAAGTTGCGGCGAGATGGTCGTCGAGTGGTAGAGCTCTTCCGTTTCGCGGTGCAACAAGCTGAGGCGATCCAAAGCCCTTTGGAGCCGGACGTTGGAGCGCACGATGCCCACATAGCTGCTCATCACTTCTTTGAGCTCTTTCAAGCTTTGGGTGATGAGCACCATCTCTTTGGGGTGAGTCGTGCCAAGTGCATTCCAATCAGGGATGCCTTCCTGATAGGACAGCGCGCTCAGCTTCGGCAGTGCATCTTCATAGATACGGTGGGCAAATACCAGCGCCTCGAGCAGGGAATTGGAAGCCAGCCGGTTTGCACCATGCAGGCCGGTACAGGTACACTCGCCACAGGCATACAGGCGTTGTATAGAGCTGCGCCCCCACTCGTCTACCTTGACCCCCCCGCACATGTAGTGGCAGGCCGGCACGATTGGGATCATGTCCTTCATCGGGTCGATGCCGATGCTCCGGCATTTATCGTAGATGGTCGGGAAATGGCTCTTAAAACCCGCTTCATCCAGGTGGCGGCAATCGAGGAACATACATTCTTCACCGCGCAATTTCATCTCGTTGTCAATGGCGCGGGCTACAATATCCCGCGGGGCCAAAGATTTTCGCGGGTCGTATTTATCCATAAACTCCTCCCCTTCGCGGGATTTGAGGATGCCGCCGAAGCCGCGTACCGCCTCTGAAACGAGGAAGACCGGGTTATCTCCGGCAGGGTTGTACAAGGCCGTGGGGTGGAATTGTACAAATTCCATGTTTTCCAAATGCCCTTTGGCGCGATAGGCCATAGCGATGCCATCGCCACTGGCAATAACGGGGTTGGTGGTATTGCGATAGGCCTGGCCAGCGCCGCCAGTAGCCACTATCGTGAGGCGGGAAAGCATGGTTTCGATTTTACCGCTTTCCTTGTTCAATACGTAAGCGCCATAGCATTCGATATCCGGCATCAGACGGGTGACGTTGTAGCCCAGATGGTGCTGCGTAATCAGGTCAACCGCAAAATAATGCTCCAGTATCTCCAGGTTGGGCAATTGGCTGGCCTTGGCCAGCAAAGCACGCTGTATCTCCCAGCCAGTCAGGTCTTTATAATGCAAGATACGGTTTTCAGAATGCCCCCCTTCTCTGCCGAGTTCATAAGCCTCGGCGCTTTTGTCAAAGCGCGTGCCCCAGCCAATGATCTCCTGTACCCTGCCAGGGCCTTCTTCTACCACGATTTCGACGGTGCGCAGGCTACACAGGCCGTCGCCGGCATCCAGCGTATCGGCAATGTGTTTATCGTAGGAATCTACTTCCAGGTTCCATACCGCCGCTACCCCACCCTGAGCATAGCGCGTATTACTTTCGCCCTCTTGTGCCTTGGTCAGGGCCGTAACTTTGAGGTTTGGATCGGCCTCTGCCAGTTTGATGCCGGCCGCCAGGCCGCCGAGGCCTGCACCGATAATCAGGATGTCTGTTTTCATATTCAAGCTTTGGTCAAAGATAGGGATAGTTTGATAATAAAACTAACTCGCTAGTCAAGTTTTTTGCGCACAAAAGTGGGCTTATTGCCGAGCTTGCCCTATCTTTCCGCACGGATGAAAGCGCCTAAGATGAAAATAGCCATCAATACCAGGTTTTTATTGCCCGGCCGGCTGGAAGGCATCGGCTGGCACACCTATGAGGTATGTCGCCGTTTAGTGCAGCAGCATCCCGAACACGAATTTTTGTTTTGCTTCGACCGCCCCTACAGCCCGGAGTTCATCTTTGGCCCCAATGTGCAAGCGCTGGCCCTGCCTCCTCCGGCCCGCCACCCCCTGCTGTGGTATCTCTGGTTTGAATGGGCGCTTCCCCGGGCGCTCAAACGCTTTCAGCCCGATGTGTTTTTCTCCCCCGACGGCTACCTCTCCCTGCGAACCCCCACCCCTACCGTCATGACGATCCACGATCTGGCTTTTGAGCACTTCCCCGAACATGTCCCTTCCTTGGTTCAGCGTTACTACCGCTATTTTACGCCCCGCTACTGCCGCCGGGCCGGGCGCTTGCTAGCCGTTTCAGCATATACCCGGCAAGATATGATCGCGCGCTATGAGCTAGATGGAGATAAAATCGCCGTATGCGGCAATGGTTGCCGCGAGGGCTTCCTGCCACTCGATGAGGCATCCAAACAAGCTGTACGCCAGCAATACGCTAACGGGCAACAGTACTTTCTATTTGTAGGTGCCGTACACCCCCGAAAAAATGTACACCGCCTGATAGAAGCTTTTGGGCGCTTCAAAACCCGCTGCCCCTCCCCCGTCCGATTGTTGATTGGCGGGCGCTTTGCCTGGCAGACTGGCGAGGTGAAGCAGGCTTACGACTCATCGCCCTGCCAGGGCGACATCGCCTTTCTAGGGCACGTATCGGCTGAGGAGTTGCCCCAGCTGGTCGGTGGCGCCCTCTGCCTGGCCTACCCCTCGCTCTTCGAAGGCTTTGGCCTGCCTATACTGGAAGCCATGCATTGCGATGTGCCAGTCATCACCTCCCAAGCTTCTTCTATGCCGGAGGTAGCCGGATCAGCGGCCCTCTTGATCAACCCGCTGGATGTGGGGCTGCTTGCCAGCGCCATGCAGCAGGTTTATGAGAGCCCAGCCTTACGCCAACAGCTGGTACAAGCTGGCCAGTTACAACGCCAAAATTTCAGCTGGGAACGCACTACCCAGCTTGTCTATCAAAGCTTGTTAGATGCCGCACAGTAAAGCCCCCCCTTTATCCTTTATCCTTTACCCTTTACCCTTTATCCTTTATCCTTCCTTTACCCTTACCTTCCTCCAAATCACCGCCATCCCCACCAATCCAATCAAAAAGAGGATAACCGCAATAAGCTCCGCTTGGGTATAAGTAACCCCAAAATTGTGATAGACCGGATTCACCCGGATTTTTTCAATGAGAAAGCGCTCCGTACCGTTAAAAACCAGATAGAGGAAAAATAGCATGCCCGGGAAAGCCGCCAGTTTGTTGCGCAGCCCGAGCAGCAGGCCGCCGATAGCAAAAGCAGCAGCAGTCTCATAGATAGGGGTCGGGAAGACTGGCGGTTGAAGATGAGTATTGTACTTGCCGGCGAAGCCCTCCAAGGGTACGCCTTCGCGCAGGATGTTATGTGGATAGTCATAGGCCCATAGCCAGTCGGGTAGGAACCACCAGCCAGGCTGCGCCATTTCATTGATGATCCCCCAATCGCCATCGCCGGAAAGGTGGCAGCCGATGCGGCCCACACCGTAGGCAATAATCAGAGCCGGCGCCACCGCATCCAATACATGGATGATGGGTATCTGACGCCGACGCAGATAGTAGGCTACCGCCAGGAAGCCGAAGATGAGCCCGCCGTAAATGGCCAGCCCGCCGCCGGAAAAAATCGTACCCAGCGGGTCGCGTAGCAAAGCCGGGATATCTTCGATGATAGCGAAAACCTTCGCGCCAACCACCCCCGCTATGGCGGCGATCATGGTGATGGGGCCGATGAGGTCGTGAGGGTAAACCTCTTTCATCTCTACTTTAGGCTTGGGCAACTGCTGCCGCTTGGCTTGCCAGTAGCTCAGGCCAGCAAAGAGCGCTGCCAGGCCCAAACCACCTAGCCAATGCCCCTCTAAAGAAAGCAGTACTCCCGCGGCATCTGCCTTTAAATCATCCAGATTTTGGGCAGCATACCAACCTTTGTAACCCAGGATGAAGCCCCAGATGCCATTAGCCACGAGCTCAGCAGGCTGGGGCGGCAGGCCATAGACCTCCTTTTCCAGCCTAGGCTTAAAAATGCCTTGCTTTGCCCGGTGCTTCAACTCCCGGTACAGGATGAAAGCTGCAGAAAGAATTGCCAGCACGAGAAATAAGCCGAAAGTCTTAAAAATAGACGTCCAGTTATCCACTGGCGTGCCCAATAAATCATGGAATAAATACGAAAGGTCGGGATACATCAGCGTTACAGGGTTATGCCGAAGGCGCGGCAACGGCAGGGGTTAACAGTGCTCAGGACTTATGCCCCAAGTATTGGTTTTGCTACGCAAAAATAGCAATTATCTGCTAAATGCTCCGCGCTAGCTCAACTCACTGTTTCCACTTCCGGTCGGGCAGGCTATAAGAGATATCCATATCCTGCAAGACGGCATCGAGGATGCGGTCTTCGCCCACGTGATAGCCAGTCTTCAAATCATGGCCAAATAAAGAGCCCAGCGTATTCCAGTAGGAAGCCGTTAGTCCGCTGCGCAGTTCCTTGATGAGCTCATATAGGGGCGTATCCACTTCGCGCTCAATCATTTTGATGAGGATCAGCCCTTGGGTCCTGGACAATGACTTCAGCGGGTCGGTAAACTGCTCTTTCAAGTCTTTGTGGAGGTGTTTGATATATTTTTTGCGCTCGCGCTCCTTCATCGTCTGGGTAGCGTATTCCACCTCGCGGAAGAGCTTGATCGCTTCGACGGCGTAGGGATAAACCTTGACGGCATGGGCGCGATAGCGGCGGTAGCGCAGGTAATCGTCGGGGTTATCAAAGGAGCGGAAGCTCGATATAGAGATGTCATTGAGATTAGCCACGATAAGGGTGTCGCCGCAGTCATCGATGATGTAGGGGTAGAGCTGCCCATCTACTCTCAACATTCCCTGCTGCGCCTGCAAGCCGCCGGACAAACCCGCCAGCACTATAACCAACCAAACTGCTTTTTTCATGTCATGAAGTTTTGCTATCATTAATAATGGGTTCAAAGTGGCAAAGGTTTTGAACTGCCTCACAATGATTTAGACGCTCCTAACCCTTGCTTGTAACGCAAAGAGCGGGAGAACCATTGCACTCCCGCTCTTTACACCACAAATAATCACCCCCAGCTGGCTATGCCCCTACCTCCCCTGTTCATATTTGCCCTTAAATTTCTCGTAGAGGCTCTTCTGCTTATCTTCCAGCTTAACTTCCCGACCCTGGATAAAGACGTAGATTGGCCGGCTGGTGCGCAAATCGAGGGCATCACCTTCGGAGATAAAGAGGTTGGCATCCTTGCCCACTTCCAAGGTGCCAGTGCGCTGATCAATGCCCATGATTTTGGCGGGGTTTAGGGTCAGCCCCATGATGGCTTTTTCATAATCCAGCCCGAAACCCACGGCCTGGCCAGCTTGAAAAGGCAAGTTGCGCTGCTGCCAGTAGCCGTCGATACTGAAACAATAGAGCACCCCAGCTTCTTCCAACAGGGCCGGCGTTTTGAAAGGCTGGTCGATATCGGAATCTACCCGCGGGGGTAAGCTCTGCGTTTTTTGCAGCACTACTGCCACATCATTTTCTTTGAGCAGACCAGCCACCATCCAGGCATCCCGGCCTCCGACGATAGCTGCCTTCAGCCCCAACTCCCCGGCAAGCTGAACCGCATGGGAAATGGCTTTAGCCTCATCCACATTCACGTAGAGGCGCTGCTGGCCAGCAAACAAGGCGCGCATGGATTCAAATTTGAGGTTGGCCTGAGCCGGGGCGGGGTTTTCCAGATAAGCCTTGGCCTCGCGGAAAAAATCTCGCACTGCGGCCACCTGCTTGGCATATTCCTTGTTTTCGGATACGCTCTGCTCCCGCCAGTTGAAAGAAAAAAGAACTGGCCAGTTGAGGAACATGCCGTCGTCGGCCCGATAGGCGGCATCCTCCCAATTCCAGGCATCGAGCTGCACCACACTAGAGGTGCCAGCGATGCGCCCGCCCTCCGGGCTCACCTGCGCCAGTAAAACGCCCCGGGCACGCACGGTGGGGATTACCTCCGAGTCGGTATTGTAAGCGATGAGGCTGCGCACGTTGGGGTTGAGTACGCCAGTCTCCTGAAAGTCGCGCGTGGCGCGAACCGAGCTGATATCGACCAGGCCAAGGTTGCTGGCTGGAGCAATAAAGCCGGGATAGACGTGCTTGCCAGAGGCTTCGATGACGCGGTAACCGCTCAGGTCCGCTGGAGGCGCCTGGCTGGCATCGCCAACCAAGGTGATTTTACCGTTTTCAAAAGCGATGACGCTATTGGCGATGACCCGCCCATTGCCCAGGTGAGCCGTAGCGCCGGTGATGTAAACCGGCTGCGCTTGCGCCGGTACGGGCGCGGGTACCTGGCTGCGCAGGAAGGCTGGCGCGAGGGCCAGGAATATGATGGCAATATGTGATTTCATGTCAGGTTGTTTTGAATTTTTTTGAAACGGTTGCCGCCGAATCGCATTGGGCGCATTCGACCGGCCGCATGTCCTGAGTTTGGGGCGGCCACGACCTGTCCCGTCTTCCAGACGGGAAGGGCCGCCCCTCCGGAGGGCTTATCACCCCTCGTCTTCGTGGTCGTCACAATGGTAATGCTGGTACTGGCGCTGGCCGCGGGCGCCTTGCGTCCTTTCCCCCCCTTGCTTGGCCTTCAGCATTTTGTGGACCAGGCGGTTGCGCTCCGCCTGGATAGCGGCGCGCAATTTCAAGTCTTCTTCCCGGTCGAAGAACTTGATGCCATCTACAAAAGTAGCATCAGCTTTGGCATACATAGAAAGCGGATGGTCAGACCACAGCACTACATCGGCATCCTTACCAACCTTCACACTGCCCACCCGCTGATCCACGTGCAGCAGCTTGGCCGGGTTGAGGGTGACGAACTTGAGGGCTTCCTGCTCAGGCACGTCGCCAAACAGCACGGCCTTGGCAGCCTCCTGATTGAGGCGGCGGGCCATTTCGGCATCGTCAGAATTAAAAGCCACCATCACCCCTTGCTCGTACATGAGGGCCCCGTTGTAGGGGATGGCATCCCAAACTTCATATTTATAAGCCCACCAGTCGGAGAAGCTGGAGCCGCCGGCACCGTGCGCCGCCATCTTGTCGGCCACTTTGTAGCCCTCCAGGATGTGGGTGAAGGTATTGACGCGGAAGCCAAACTGCTCCGCTACTTTCATCAGCATATTGATTTCGCTTTGGCGGTAGGAGTGGCAAGTGATGAAGCGCTCACCTTCCAGGATTTCCAATAGCGCTTCCAACTCCAGGTCTTTGCGATAGGGCTTGCCGGAGCGCTTCAGCACACCGTACTCCCGGGCGCGGGTGAAGTGGTCGGTATAAACCTGCTCGACGCCCATGCGGGTCTGCGGGAAACGGCTATTGCGGCCCTCGCCCCAGTTAGACTGCTTGACGTTTTCGCCCAGGGCAAACTTGATGAACCCATCGGCATTTTCAAACTTCATCAGCTCCGGCGCGAAGCCCCAGCGCAGCTTGATAAGGGCGGCCTGCCCACCGATGGGGTTGGCCGAGCCATGCAGCAGTTGAGTGGCCGTGACCCCGCCGGCCAACTGGCGGTAAATATTGACATCTTCAGAGTTGATGACGTCTTCAATACGCACTTCGGCCGAGCTGGCTTGGGTACCCTCATTGACTCCCCGGCTGATGGCGATGTGCGAATGTTCGTCGATAATGCCCGGCGTGAGGTGCTTGCCGGTGCCATCGATGAGGACAGCCCCACGGAGGTTGATGTTTTTGCCGATTTGGGCGATTTTGCCGTTTTGCAGCACCACATCAGTGTTTTCCAGGATGCCCTCGGCTTCATTGGTCCAGACCGTCGCATTCTTGATCAGATAAGTCTGAGCTTGCGGGCGCTCCGTCCAGCCATAGGCGGTGAAGGGGAAAGTAACTGGCCCCAAATCGTCCGCTTCCTTTTTTTCCGCTTCTTTTTTAGCTGTTGCCGCTTCAACAGGGCCGGTATAAGCTGCCGACCATTCCAGCCAATTGCCTTGAGCATCCTGGCCACGGCCGCTCCAGCTTTTGCCCTGCACGATGCCCGAAAGGCGAGTAGCTGCCATTCCTTTTTTTGGGCTGAAGGACAGGCTGAGCAGCTCGTCGTTGTAAACGTGCTTGATTTGGACGGTATCCTTCCCGTCTGCGGAAAAAGCCGTCATTTTCAATCCGCCTTTTTCGCTTTGCACTTCTAGCTTATAGACCTCATCTCCAACTTTGAAGTCATAAGCCCCTAGCAGCTTGTCGGCATCTAACCGCTGGTGGACGTAAGCTCTGCCCTTAACCCAGGTGTGCAGGATGCGGGTATTTTCTTCAAATATATTGCCATCCGTAATGATGAAATTAGCCCAACGGCCGGACTGCAGGCTGCCTAGTTCCTTCTCCAGTGCGAGTAGGCGCGCCGGGGTCGTCGTCAGCGCTTGGAGGGCTGCCGTTTCGGACAAGCCGTGGCGGACGGCCTTGCGCAAGTTAGGCAGAAAGTCCTTGCCGTTGTTCTCCAGGCCATGGGTGGTCAGGGCGATTTCGATGCCTGCATTGGCCAAGCGGCCGGGATTGGTAGGCGCCAATTCCCAGTGCTTCATCTGCTCCAGCGTGACGAGCTGAGCAGAATAGGGGTCTTCTACATCATAAGCGCCCGGGAACTTCAAAGGGATGATGAAGGGGCTGCCGGTGGCTTTCAATTCCTCCAGGCGCTGGTATTCGTCGCCATTGCCTTTAATGAGGAAACGCTTGCCAAATTCTTTGCCCAGCTGGGCGATGCGCAAAGCCTCTAGCCGGTCGCCAGCTTCGAAGGCTTGCGGCAAGCTCTGTAGCTCGTTCCAAGCTTTCAGCGAAAGATTGACCTCTTCATTTTGCTTGGCGTACCACTGCCCGTCGTAGTAAGTTTGCCGCAGCAGGGCGATAGCGCCCATGAGGGAAGATGGATAATCCTGGGTAGAACTGCCTTTGCGGAAGGAAAGCCAATGGGCCGCCTCTTCCTTGACGATCATCAGGTGAGGGCGTTCGTCTCCCAATGCAGCCACCGCCGCCGTACCCCTGGAAATGCCATCCATCCGGTGTACCATCATAGCGCCAAAGCCTAGCTGGCGGTATCCATCGGCGGCTTTGTCGTCAAGGTCGAAATGCTCATGGGCACGGAATTCCGGCTTGAGCGCTTCATTCCAGGCATAGGCGCCCGGCGTATTGGAGAGCGGCTGCTCCCCTCCCTGACGCCCACCGCCAGCCCTTTCCATCTTGGGTTGTGCAATGCCATAGCTGGCGTACAAATCGATGAAAGCCGGGTAAACCGTCTTGCCTTGCAGGTCCACTTCTACTGCGCCCTTTGGCACCGCTCCTCCAGATGATACGGACAATACTTTGCCATCGCGGATGAGCAGGGTGGCCCGCTCGATTTTTTGTTCAGGCAGGACATAAACCGTGGCATTGGTGAATGCGTAGAAGCGATCTCGCTCGTCATAAACGCCATTGCGAGGGAATGTCTGCTGAGCTTGCAAGGCAAAAGACAGGCCCGCCAGCAAGCTCATGGTGATAAGTAGTCTCTTCATGTTTTACAAAAATTGCTTTGCAGAAATTTGCAGTGTTTGGAATATGCGCTTTTGTCTTTCGCGCTGTTTAGCTATTAACAAGGTAATGTAACCATCCACAATAATATAGGTTTAATGGCAAACCAGGAGGATTTTTTGATTGAATTCATGCAGCAGCTACAACAAAGCATCGCAAAAAGGCGGTTTGTAAAGCTCACCTTGAGCAAATCAGGGGGTACGGATAAGGATTTAAAAAACATCTACGCCCGGCTAATCGAGCTAAAGGGCGAGGAAGCGCTCTCCTTTACCCTGCGTTATGCTACCCGCGATGAGGTCAAAAACCACCCTATCGCCGAAGGGGTGGCGATGGTCGGCCTGTGGCTCGGGCAGGACTTCCTCCATGGCGATTTGTTTACGCTCGACGCGGATGTCTCCATCCAATACAACAAAAAGCGCAAGCCGAAGCTTTTTGTCCGCCCCCCCAGCCATTTGGCCCCGCCCCCCAAGACGCACGACAAGCCCAAGCAATACCTCATCGAGGCTGAGGGCAACCCCTACCTGCCCGCCATGGGCATCACCACAGCCAGCGGCAAAATCGCCGCCGACGGCCAGCGCAAATTCCGGCAAATCAACAAATACATCGAGATCATCGACAGCCTGATCCAGCAGCAGCCGCTGCCCCCGGATGCGCATATCGTGGATATGGGCGCGGGCAAGGGCTACCTCACCTTCGCCCTCTACGACCACCTGCGCCACCGCCTGGGCTTGCAGCCGGCCATCGTCGGCATCGAGCTGCGGCAACCGCTGGTCGATTTCGGCAACCAGTTGGCACAGCAGATCGGCTACGCGGGCCTGTCATTCCTCGCGCAAGACATCGAGCAATACCAGCCGGAGCGCATCGACATGCTCATCGCCCTACATGCCTGCGATATCGCTACCGACATCGCCATCGCCAAGGGTATCCAGGCCAGCGCAGAAATCATCATCGTGGCCCCCTGCTGCCATAAGCAGGTGCGTAGGCAGATGCAATGCCAGACAGACCTGCAGGCTATCCTGCGCCACGGCATCCTGGAAGAACGGCAAGCGGAACTGATTACCGACGGCATCCGGGCTTTACTCATGGAAGCGCATGGCTACCGCACCAAGGTGTTCGAGTTCATCTCCACCGAGCACACTGCCAAAAACCTGATGATTACCGGGGTTAAAGGTGCGCCAGACCCTAAAGCACTGGAGGCGGTAGCCGCCATAAAACGGGATTTCGGGATAGAATACCACTATTTGGAGCGCTTACTAGGACTTGGTTGATCAAAGGCTAGGTATAAGATTAGGCAGAAATGCATTTTGGCAAACCAACTTTGCCCTGCTAGCCAGGCGCTGAAAATCCAGCCTGCCAAAAAATCACCGCTACTGGCTTAGGAGGAGGTGCTTTTTACCTTTTCTAATCAAATTCTTATTATCTTGCCGCCGCAAACACAACATACTATGTACACCGTTGCCATCATTGACGACCAAGCCAACTCGCGCCAGGTATTAAAGAACTTGCTGTCCCAACTTTGCCAGGACGTCAAGATCGTAGGCGAAGCCGACGGCGTAGCCAGCGGCGTAGCCCTCATCCGTTCGACCCGACCCGATGCTATTTTCCTGGACATCCAGATGGAAGACGGTATCGGTTTTGACCTCATTAAATTCTTTCCCAACCCGGAGTTTAGCATCATCTTCACTTCCGGGCACAACCACTACGCCAATGAGGCTTTCCAGGTCAATGCCATTGACTATCTGCTCAAGCCCATCAACCCGGAAAGCTTGGTGAAAGCAGTGGAAAAACTGAGCTACCGCGATGCCGATTTGAATCAGCGCATCCAAAATATGATGGAGACGCTCCGGCCCCAGGAAGAAAAAAAACTTCGCCTGCCTACCACTAAAGGCTGGACGTTTTGGCGCCTGGGCGACATTGTGCGATTAGAAGCCGCCGACAATATGACCTTCTTCTTCAACAATAAGGAAGAAAAAACCCTGGTAGCCAAGACCATCAGCGCCAACCAGGAAGTGCTACCCGAAGAGCGCTTCTTCCGCTGCCATAAATCGCACATCGTCAACCGGCATTATATCAAGGAAGTCCTGCGCGAAGATGGCGGCATGACCCTGCTACTGGAGGATAGCTCCAAGGTGCCCGTCTCGCGCCGCCGCATCTCCGGCTTCATGGATTGGCTGCAAGGTGGGTTGTAGATACGATTCACGAATCGTATCTACTGCCTCCTGAACCGCTTGATCGCCTTCACGACAATAGGCGGTAGCAGGTCGTTAGCCAAGTTGACCATGCTATTGAAAGCAGTCATCTTGGCGCTATCCTGCCCTTTGCGTGCGGCGAAGGTGGTGGTGATACGCTGGCGGTTAGCTTCGCTCACCTCGCTGGCGGGCCGGCCGTTGGTGTAATAGTATAGTGCCAAAGACTTGCGGCTGCGGTCCGGGGGGCAAGCTAACGCATCGGGGTGGCCGTGCCAGGAATAGTCGGTGGTAGAAAATATAGCCATACGGTTGAAGAGGGGGGCGATGCGCACGGCACATTTGCTCATGTCGCGTTCCCACAGCTCGAAGTGGCCGCCGTACTCTTCCTTCCAATCTTCATTCAGATAAACCAACACATTGACTCGGCGGTCGAGCTCCATCATCTTGTGCTTGTGGAAGTCCACGTGTACCTTGAGGAAACCGCCCGGCTTGATCTGGTGGCAGCCGCCGCCCTCGAAGTAGGGGTCGGGGATGAGGGCCTCCTTGATGCCAGTGAGGTTTTGCAAGAACTCCAGGAATGGCTGGGAATTCAGGAAGTGCATGAACTCACGGGTGAGCGGGCCAAATTTGTACTCGCCCTTGGAGGCGTACTTGGCTTCATTGGGGTTGGCGTAGAAGACCTCGCCTTTGCCCTCTTTGCCCAGCTCGGGGAATTCGGCCAGCACCTGCCGCAAAGCTTCGGCATTAAAGAAGTTGTCGATGTAAATGCTCGGGAAAGGATGGGCGTTAGCATATTCCTGGTGCTTCTGCTCACCCAGCTCTACGAGTTCCGGGAGGGAGATATCTAAAAACTGCATTTTTTCCATGGTTTGTTTTTGCGGGGGCAAAGTTGCGAAAATTGTGGGGCTTTTGCGCTATACTGTTTGGCATTCATTATTGGATAATCTATTCATCTCCTCTCACCTTCAACACAAACCCACTGCCATGCACATTCACGATTTGTACCGCTTCATCCTGGGCGAGGTGCTTGCGTAGTTTGGAAATGAAAACGTCCATGCTCTTGCGGGTAAAGAAATCGCTTTTGCCCCACACAGCGTTGAGGATGAGCGAACGGGGCACCAATTTGCCGATGTCCTGGCAAAGCAGGCGCAGCACGTCGGCTTCCCGTTTGGTGAGTACCTGCACCGCGTCGCCCAGGCGCAGTTCCTGGTTGGGGTAGTCAAACTGGTATGCCCCGATGGCGTAGCGGGCTGGCGCGGGATTAGAAGGCGCTGCTGCTGCCGACCTCTTGAGCACGGCCTGGATGCGGACCAGCAGCTCCTCCTCATCCACGGGCTTTTTGATATAGTCATCGGCACCCAGGCCAAAGCCTTTGAGGACGTCGACTTTGAGTGATTTAGCGGTGAGGAAGATGAGCGGCATAGCCGGCTGGGCCGCTTTGATCTGCTCAGCGAGGCGGTAGCCGTCCATGGCAGGCATCATCACGTCGAGGATGCACAAGCTGAAAGGCTGGCGGTGGAACGCCTCCAGCCCCTGGCGGCCATCAGCGGCCCAGACGACGTCAAAGCCTTTGAGAATCAAGTATTCTTTGAGGATATAGCCCAGGCGTTCATTGTCTTCTACGAGGAGTATGGCGGTTTTCATAGGCGATGCTCAATGGTTTGGCAATTCGATCACAAATATACTCCCTTTACTCGGCTGGCTTTCTACCTTGATGTCTCCCCCGTGCAGCAAGGCCACCTGTCGGGCGTAGCTCAAGCCCAAGCCGAAGCCCTTGACTTCGTGCTGGTCGCCATGAGGCACGCGAAAGAAGCGGCTGAAGATTTTTTTCTGGAAAGCCGGACTGATACCGATGCCTTGGTCGCCCACGGCGATGCAGAGCCTCTTGCCCTGATTATAAGTGCTTAGTGTAATATCTGGCCGACCGAAGCTGTATTTCAGCGCGTTGTCGAGCAGGTTTTGCACGGCATTGCCCAGGTGTGCAGCATCGATTGACACCATACTGTGGCTGGCTTGAGGGAGGAATTGAAAAGCACCCTCGCGGCGGGCGACAACCCCCTGAAAGCTGGCGGCGATTTGGCTCAGGAGCAGGTGGACGTCCTGCGGCTGCCGGTTCAACAACGCGGTGCCGCTCTTTAAGGAAGCCAACTCCAGCACCTTATCGGCATGAGTGCCCAGTAAGCCGTTTTCCGCCTGTATCACCTTAAGGTATTCCCGGGCCTTGCCATCGGGCAATTGGCTTTCCAGCATCTGCGCAGCCATCCCGATGGTAAAAACCGGGGTTTTCAGCTCGTGAGCGAGGTTGTTGATGAAATCGTTCTTCACCTCATCCAGCTGGCGCTGCTGGCGCAGGAAGCGCAGTAGCCACCAAAGGCACCAGGCGATAATGGCAAAAAAAGCTAAACAGGGGATGAGCAGCCAACGCAAACTGGCGAGCAGATACTGCAGCAAATTGTTGACCTGCAGGCGCAGGTAGAGCGGGCACCCACACTGCCCCGGCAGATAGCCGCCAAGGGGGATGCGGTAGTTGGCAAAATCGGTTTGCGGTTGAAAGCCTGCCGATTGGAGGTGTAGTTTCTCGGTACTGCCATCTATCAGCGCAAAATCGATATCGGCATGGATGCCTTGAGCCAGGAGTTTATCTTGGAGAAAATCGGTAAAATAGCTTTGGGCAGCTTCTTCCAGGGTGTCGATGCTGGCCAGGAAGCTGCCTGGGGCTTGCCTCACCACCGCCGCCAGCAAGGCCGTCAACTGGTTTTCGCCATAGAGCTGCTGGCTCATCTCCCGCAGCGCCTGCCCGGCTTGGAGGTCAAACTGCGCCTTGCCCAGCTTCAGCCCAATCACTAAAAAACGATATTGTACCGCCCCCAAGCCGATGAGCGAGCATAATAAAGCCAAAATAACAAACTTCCTCATGTGAAATCATTGATATGGGTAAAGGGGCTTACTGGCTTTGCTCCCCGAATGTAAGCTTTTTGCCGCCTTAATCACCATATTATTGCCAATTGTTGTGAATATTAACCAATCGTTTGCTTTTGATGCCTCTTTGTTGGCTTTTTGCTATAGCTAACTTTTGTTGCTTTGTGCCTGATTATTCTTAGTGCAAAAGCAAACCCATCATGAAAAAGAACCTTTACTGCTTATCAGCCTGCCTTTTCCTGTTGCTCCTTGCCGCCTTGAGGGGGAATAGCCAGGGGTGCGTAGCCATCCGGCACTTTGCCACCTGTAGCGGCAACTCCGCCGATGCGGCCTTTCTGCTGCCGGGAGAATGGCAGCTCGGCACCAATTACCGCTATTTCAAATCATTCCGCCACTTCCGTGGAAAAGAGGAAGAGCCAGACCGGGTCGCCAACAATACCGAGGTGATCAACCATGCCCATGCGCTGGACTTCAACTTGGCCTATGGAATCAGCCCACGGCTTTATGCCAACCTGAGCCTCCCTTTTGTCATCAACGTCCGCTCATCACTCTACGAGCATGGGCGCAGCGAGCGGCATACGACTTTTTCCCGCGGCATGGCCGACGCCCGCATCGGGCTGGGCTATTGGCTGCTATCGCCGGAAAAGCATGCCGGCACGAATATAGCCCTGGGCATCAGCGCCAAATTGCCGACGGGCGACTATAACGCCACTGATATTTTTTATAATGTCGGCCCTGCTGGCGAGCCAGAAGTGCGCCCGGTTGACCAATCCATCCAACCCGGCGATGGGGGCTTTGGCCTGGCCATCGACTTTCAGTTCTTCCAAGAAATCACCTCAGCCCTATTCTTTTTCGGCAATGGCTTTTACCTTTCCAACCCCAGAGAAACCAATGGCATCCGCACTTTCCGGGAAACCCTCAGCCCCTTGTTAACCAACGAAGCCATCATGTCGGTGCCCGATCAATTTGGCCTCAGCGCGGGAGTGAGCCACCAGTTCTTCCACTCGGGCTTTGGCTTATCGCTCGGTGGGCGCTATGAAGGGGTGCCCGTAGAAGACCTCATTGGGGGGAGCCAAGGGTTTCGCCGCCCCGGTAGCGTCTTGTCCTTTGTGCCCGGCATCAGCTACATGAAAAACAATATCTCTGCAAATCTATCCGTACCTATCGCCATGATGAGAAACCGGCCACAAAGCATTACCGACCTGGAAACCCAACGGCTAACGGGCCAGGCTCGCCACGGCGATGCGGCTTTTGCCGACTATCTGGTCAACCTGAGCCTTAGTTTCCGCCTGGGCAAAGGGCATACCGCCTTTGCCCCGGCAGTGCCCACTTGGGAAGATTTAAACTGAGGGGCGCAAATCCATACACCGCCTCGGAGGGCGCATATTCAAATCAACGTCTATGAATGATGCGGCCCTCCGAGGCGGTGTCCCCCTTTGCCAATTGGGGTTCTGCCGCCCCCCCTTTCTCTCCCGCCAGCCTTTTCTTTATGCCAATTGCCGTAAATGACATTTCTTTTTGCTACATTTAGCCCGTCTTTAGCAAACAGGCAATTGAAAAACAAAGGCATTCAACATGAAACCCAAAGAGCGTAGGCTTGCTGCGATCATGTTTACCGACATCGTGGGCTACTCTGCCATCATGCAGAAAAGCGAGGAGATGGCCAATCGGCTAAGAGAGCGCCACCGTGAGGTATTCAATCGGATAACAGCCCAATACCAGGGGGAGATATTGCAGTATTTCGGCGATGGCACCCTCAGCATTTTCCCCAGCGCTACCGCTGCGGCAGAGTGCGCCGTGGCGTTGCAGCAAGCCCTGAAAAAAGAGCCTAAAGTGCCGCTGCGCATCGGCATCCATACCGGCGAAATCACTTTCAGCGATGAAGAGGCTTATGGCGATGGGGTCAATATCGCGGCTCGCCTGGAAGCGCTCTGCATACCCGGCGGCGTCTTTATTTCCGGTAAAGTTTACGACGATATCAAAAACCACTCCCGTTTGAAGGCTAAGCCGCTGGGACATTACCAACTGAAGAACATCCAGCGGGAGATGGAAGTCTATGCTATTTCCAATGCTGGCGTCACCACGCCGGAGTTCGAATTGCAACAACCGATGACCGCCGCAGCACCAGCTCCGCCCGCTACAACGGTAGAAGCTGCACCTGCCGCTCCCACCACCCTTGGCAGGAAGAAGAAGGGCGTAGCTTTTGTTTTGGCGCTGTTTTTAGGCATTTTTGGAGCCCACCGTTTCTACCTCGACCAGCGCCCCCGCGGCATCCTACACCTGGTGGTCTTCTTCCTTGCAGCCATCATCAACCTGATCCCCGAGGAAGCAGTAGCTATCTTGGGCATCATCGGCTTCGTTGACGCCATGGTCTTCCTGGCTATGCCCCGTCCTGATTTCGATGCCCGTTACAACTCTGGCGTAGTAGAAACCCAGCAACCGCAACGGCAAGCTCAGGGCCGGCCGGCAGAAGCGATGGATACAAAACGGATATTGCGGGGCCAGTTTAGCCAACACCTCTCCAAGGCCATGAACCTGCACCGCAACTACGACTATGAAGGCGCGATGCAATATTTGCACAAAGCCTTGGATATCAAGTACGATGCACCTGAAGTACACTTTTTATTGGCCTGCTGCTATTCGGCCAATGAAAATGCCGAAAAAGCCCTGCACCATCTGGACCTGGCTACCGCCTTCGGCTTGAAAAACCCGGAAGAGCGCATCCAAAACCATGGCGACTTGTCGTACCTGCGCATCCAACCCCAATTCGAGGCTTTTGCCCAAAACGAATACCGCCTACCCAAAGAACTGCCCAAGCCCCGGCCCAGCTTTCTGGAGGAGGAAGAAGAGCCTGGGCTCATCCTGCCAGAGCAGGCTGAAGAGGAAATCGAAGATTTGGACGCAGAGAAACTCCCCCTGCGGGATGAGCAAAAGAATTCGGATTGATGGAAAGCGGGATGAAGCCAAAGGTGAATCCAAAGGCAATTATACTAAACTCGGCCACTACAGGGCTAGCGGTGAAAAATTCAGGCTGCGAGTTGCCCAAGATATAACCTGCAATCATCAAGGGGTCGCCCCACTATTTTGCCCCAGCAGTTTA
The DNA here is from genome assembly GCA_964432875.1 of uncultured Phaeodactylibacter sp. Taxonomy (GTDB): domain Bacteria; phylum Bacteroidota; class Bacteroidia; order Chitinophagales; family Saprospiraceae; genus JACJYE01. The sequence continues at coordinate 67,283 of CAYSPJ010000009.1, forward strand.
TTGGTCATCACCACGCGATGTGCCAGTACGCGGGCCAGATTGCGCCATAGTACCGCTTGATCAGCCTCGTTTTTCAAGCTATTGAGCGCCAATTCGCTAAAAAGCACGACTTCGGTATCGGGGCTGGCAGCTACGACCTGGGCGGTGCGCCGGCTTTGCAGGATGTAGGCAATCTCTCCAAAAATATCCCCCTCCCCCAGAAGCACGACGGTTTTGCCGCCGATAACTACCTTGACCATGCCCTGCTTCACATAACCAAAGGCTTTGCCGCCGTCATTTTCGGTGATGAGCACTTCCCCCTCCCGGCAGCGGATTGCCGTGGCGTTCCTCATAAAAGCCTCCCGCCCGCTTTCGCTAAGGCCTTCCATGATGGCATGGCGGCCTTCAACATCATCTTCATTTTCGGGGTAATAGGTCGAGCCGGCCTGCAGCTCGCTGTTCTCCCGCACCAGCTGATAGTACCACTGGCAGATATCCTGGTAAGGGCCAAAATCAACGCCCCGGAGCAGGGGCAAAAGCGGAGAGCGGATCAAAGACAGGTACTCCTGGTCTGGTAGGCAGATCATCGGGATGCGGTAAAGGCCTTCCGGCGTTTTGCCCAGCAAGCCAACAGGGCGCATGCCCAGGCGTTTGTAGATGGAAAAGTAGCCCGGATCGCAAGACATGATGACAGCCTTGCCGCCAGCTTTGAGCACTTCGACAAAACAATGGCTCAACAACACCATCATCGCTTGCGTCCTTTGGTGGGCAGGGTGGATGGTCAATTGTTGAAAAATGGCAATGTTAGCCAGTTGCCGTTCATCAAAAAGATGGAGTTGGTATTGTACTGCTTTACCTTCCTGGGCTTGAACCGCTACGGCATCTGCCAGGCGCAAGCTGGCAATCAGCGTTCCGTTGCGGGTGTCCTGGCAGGCAGCCAGGCGGGTATGAGTAATATCCCAACTGCTAGGGATAGCCGACCCATCCAGGGTGCCCGCCTCTTTAGCCAGGCGGAGGCACTCCTCAATATCTTCTTTGCCGGTGGGGAAAAAAGCCCGATATTCCTTGATCCAAAGGTCCCACTGTACTGATATTCCATTGATTAGGCTGGGCATATGGTCTTGTTTTCTTCTCTTGTGCACTAAAGCCGCCGCAATATCGCAAATTTTATCCGCTTTTGCCTTGATATAACTCTAGCATGGCATACAAGTGATCCAGCGTATCCGCCTCCCGTGCCGACTTATCCTTGCGCCAGCGGCTGATGCGGGGGAAGCGCAGGGCGATGCCCGACTTGTGGCGGCTGGAAGCGCGGATGCCCTCAAAAGCGATTTCAAAAACATGCGCTGGCTGGACGCTGCGCACCGGGCCGAAGCGCTCCAGCGTGTTGCGGTTTACCCAGGTGGTTATTTCGTTGAACTCTTGGTCCGACAAGCCGGAGTAGGCCTTGGTGAAAGGCACCAGATCATCGCCCTTCCACACCGCAAAGGTAAAGTCGGTATAGAGGTTGGCGCGCCGGCCGTGGCCGCGCTGGGCGTAGATCATCACCGCATCGATCGACAGCGGGTCGATTTTCCATTTCCACCACTGCCCCTTTTTCCGGCCAGCCTGGTAGGGGGCGTTTTTCTGCTTGAGCATCAGCCCTTCGCTTTGGTTTTGCCGACAGGACTCGCGGATGGCGGCCAGTTCTTCCCAACCTTCCCAGGGCACCAACTCTGACAACCGCAGCACCTCGGCGCTGCTATGCTCAGCGAGCAATTGCTCTAGCTGCGCACGGCGCTCCGCAAAGGGCCAGTGCCGGATATCCTCGCCCCCCCATTCCAAAAGGTCATATACCATCATGACCACGGGTACCTTTTGGAGGATGCTTTTCGTGACATTTTTTCGCCCGATGCGGACCTGTAAATCATTGAAAGAAAGCACTTGCCCGTCTTTATACGGCAGGATCTCGCCATCCAGGACTACCCCATCGGGCAGCAACCCAGGCAAAGTATGGAATTCCGGGAATTTATCGGTCACCAACTCCTCGCCCCGCGACCAGACGAAGACTTCCCCCCGGCGCACGATGAGCTGGCCCCGGATGCCGTCCCATTTGTATTCAGCCAGCCAATCAGCGGGAGAGCCGAGGCTTTCGGGGGTGCCCTCCAGGGCATAAGCCAGATAAAAGGGGTAGGGCTTGGACGAATCCTCCAAAGCGTCTTTGGAGAGGATGAGCGCTTCGAAGCTCGTATCATCCGGCGTCCAGTTGCCCATCAAGCGGTGGGCCAGGGTGTTCTCGTCGATGCCGGTATATTGCGATAGCGCCCGGGTCATCAGCTTCTGCGACACCCCGATGCGGAAGCCGCCAGTGATGAGTTTGTTGAAGACAAAGCGCTCGGCATAGCTCATGCACTGCCAGGCAGCGGCGATCTGGGCCTTTTTATCTTCCTCTTCCCGCCCATCCAGGGCTTTGATGTATTCGATCCAATAAGTAAGTGAAGATTCGTTTTTCACTTCGGCTGGCGGCATAGTGAGGGCAATGGCTTCGCTCAAGTCGCCCACAATGTGATAGGATTCTTCAAAAAGCCACAAAGGGATGCCCGCCAGCTCGGCCGCCCACTGGCGCAGCAAGGTGGTGGTGACCGTGCGGCGCGGGCGGCGGTGCGAGAGGATGGCCACCGTCCACAGCCGGTCGTCGTCGTCCACGGCGGCGAAGTAGGCCGCCAGGGCATCCACCTTGGCGTTGAGCTTGGTGGTCTGGTC
>CAYSPJ010000009.1:70100-71977 GCA_964432875.1 uncultured Phaeodactylibacter sp.
AAGTGTATCAGTATCTATATTCTGCACGATGCCCCAGCGGTTGGAAGACCCGACACTGCCACCCTCTGCAGAAGGGTCGAGCCGAGCGGGCGAGGACGAGCAGGTCTCGTACAGCTTGGCAAGAGCCGCCCCCTCCACCTCCAGCAACTCTAATAAGAACCCCAAGCGCTTAGCCACCGCCTGCGACCCGAACTGCTGCACATATTCCAACAGTCGCTCCTGATCTATCTCCTGCCTCGATTTGTGTATAGCGCGTACCACCTCCGTAATGCCGCCGCAGTACTGCGGACGAAAGAGGCCGTCCAGCAGCGTTTTTTCCAAGTCGGAGCATTGGACCCGGTGGTGGTCGTCTACCCAGGTTTTGGAAAAGCCAAAAAAGTGCTTGGAATTGTGATAGATAAACCGAAACGGCACGCCTTTCACCTTCCACACCGAGGGCTTCACCTGCTTGGCCACCACGATGTGTTCCTCCAGCACGGGCTGCACGTTCAGCCCCCGCAACTGCAAGGCCGACCCGTAGCCGATATAGTAAGGCGCCCCACCCGCCAGATAATGCGCCAGCAGGTGCCAGTTGGGCATGAAGTCCTCCGCCGGCTGATCATACGGCACGATGTAATACAGCCCTTCTTTAACGCGCATGAGCAAGCCCCGCCGCACCATGCCGGCCAGCAACTGCCGTACTGCATCCGCCCGTGCGTCGGGTAGCCAGAGGTAGGCGTCTTCAAGGCGGAAGGCAGGCACACCCGCTTTATGCGCACTTTCCAGCAATTTGGCGGACTGATCAGAAAGGGTTTTTAAATTCATATCTGTTTTGTGATTTTTAAAATCACGGCAAAGGTATGAAAATTTGACAAGTGCAAGTAGTTGTTATGATATGGAAAAAGAGGCAGTTAGCGCTTTTGCAAGGAGATCCGCCGCTGGTAAGTGCTCCATGCAAAAATGTGTCCTAATAGTAACCCCTCACCCCTTCTCTGGGGCTGAACAGCACTGCCCACGCCCCCCTGCCCCCGTCGCCCACCTCAGCTCGATTCAGCCGTGTCCGCCGCATCGGCCTCCTCGGCCTCGCCCTGGAATTCGGTCTGCACCTCGAAGGCATTCAAGCCCCGCTCCTCGGCCAGGTATTTGCTGAAAACCGCGGCGTAGCCGTGGGTGGCGATGATGGTCTCGGCCCCGGTCGCCGCGACGGCGTCGAGCAAGCCGTTCCAGTCAGCATGGTCAGAGAGGATAAAGCCCCGGTCGGCCCCGCGGCGGCGGCGCGCGCCCCGCAGCGCCATCCAGCCCGAGGCCATCGCCACTGAGGCCGGCGGGAACTTGCGCATCCAGGCCGAGCCCAGGGCCGAGGGCGGCGCCAGGATGAGCCCCCCCGCATACTGGCTTTTGGCGATATTGGTCGAAGCCCGCTGCGTGGCCGGCAGGCGCACGCCCTGCTTGCGCATCACCTGGTTGGTCTGCTCGATGGCGCCGTGGGTGAAGATGGGCCCGATGCTGGCATCTACCCCCCGCAACAGGCGCTGGGCCTTGCCCAAGGCATAGGCCGCGATGACGCTCACCTTCCCCTCCGCCTGATTGGCCCGCCACCAGGCGTTGATCTGCGCAAAAACCTCCTCCTGCGGCGCCCACTGAAACACGGGCAGCCCAAAGGTGCTCTCGGTAATAAAGGTGTGGCACTTCACCGGCTCGAAGGCCTCCGACAAGCCATCGTCCTCCAGCTTGTAATCGCCCGAAGCGACCCACACCTCCCCCTGATGCTCCACCCGGATCTGGGCCGAACCCAAAATATGCCCCGCTGGGTGGAAGGAAAACTTCACCCCGCCAATATCGATCTGCTCGCCATACTTGATGGTCTGAATATTGACATCCCCCAAGCGATGCCGGAT
>CAYSPJ010000010.1:0-3187 GCA_964432875.1 uncultured Phaeodactylibacter sp.
ATGGCGTCGGTATTGTCCATGGTCATCTCATCCACGAAGACTGCGTTGGCCAGCGACAAGCCGAACACCCCTCCAACCAACACGACGACGACGAAATATAAACGAGTGACGCCAATAATGATTTCGGGGCTAAAGATAGAGCCTTGCGGGCTGCCATTTGCCTTGAGATTTGCCGCTATTTCGGCAGGTATATCATTCCAGCCCTCCACGGTGAACATCTGAAAGATGGAAAATGACGAGATCAAAGGGTCGCCAAAGTAATCCGGGGCAATATCGGCGTAAAAGTGGCAGGTAAACAAAGCCAGCAACAAGTTGAGGAAAGCCAGGACCAGCAACACGAAAAAGGAGGCCTTGACCGCTCTGCCTAGGCCCGCCAATATCTTGTCGAGGTGCGGCACGAAGCGGATGAAACGCACCAGGCGCACCAAGCGGAGAATCCTGAGGATGATTAGGATGGAAGTATTGGGCATGGGGAAGAAGTCCACCAGGACAGAAGGAAGGCTCCCCATGATGATGATGAAGTCAAAGCGGTTCCAGCCTTCGCTAAAATATGCGCGCCTGCCTAGCACATAGATTTTGACCATGGCCTCCAAAACAAAGAAGTAGATGAAGAAACGATCAATAATTTCTAGCAGCTTGTTTTCCTGATAGCCCGGGAAGTAAAGTATAAAGATGACAATTGCATTCAGCAATATGGCCATCATGATATTGCGCTCGGAGAGGAAGAATCGCTTTAGCATGAGTCATATCGGTTTTATGGTGGGTCAAGCCATTTCCAGGGCGTATTTTCTCCAATTGATTTTTTCAGCCAGCTCATAGCCTTCCAGCCGGTTGTGGTAGAAATACAAAACTTTAAAGCTGTCGCTGAGAATCCGCCCGTTTTTATCAAACCGCAAGGGCTTAGCCAGGTGATAGGTCCCCAGGCGGGCCACGCCATCTTGCAGCAGGCGATCGGCAGGCCAATAGATTTGCTCCGACAAGCGCACATCGCCCTGCTTTTGCATTTCGATAAGGATAGCCTGAATCTGCTCGGCTACATCAAGCAATGCATCCATGGGGAAGGTGTAATCATCGGTTGGCAAGCGCAGGATGCCGTATAGGTCTAGCTTGCTGTTCTGGTTTTTAAGTATCTCAAAAGCGGCGAAAGCGACGATATGGCTCGACAATACGATATTGTCTTTAAAATAGCGTTCCAGGATTTTTTCGCCTAGTATTTTTGTGTATTCCGATTCCCGCTGCAAGTCGGCCACCACTTTCCCTTTTGATGAAAAATAGTCTTTCAATTCGATCAGGTTGCCATACTTGTCGTGGCTATTACCCTCCATATCCACGGGGTTGCCCAGCACGTCGAGAGGCTGTCCAAAGGACAAGGTGATGTCGTTGCTTTCCGAAAAGACCTTCCAGGTAAACTTGAGCAGTTTCCAGCCGCTATAGAAGTCATCCTTAGCCTTGATGTAACGCTCTTTACCAATAATCTTAAGGTGTTGTTCGATGAGGAAGGGCGCCTCCAGTACGAAATGATAACTGATAATGAGCGGGACGATAAAAATTTTACGGTCTTCGCCCTTTTGCAGAGATGCACGCTGGGCTTCCAATACCGAGCTCATCAAGCCGAGCTTGAGCTTGGTTTCGATCGAGCCAGAGCGGGAGCGGGTACCACCAGGGAAAAACAAGCTATTCACCCCGCGCTGGATAGAGAGATTCGACATGGCTTTGAGCGTCTCCAGGTAGATGGCATTCTTCTTGCGGCGGTCCACCCGGTAGGCGCCCAGGCGGTTCATAAAATAAGCGGTGTAGCCCGTGTTGTAGAGGTTCAGGCCGGCCCCATAAGAAAAAGAGGGCAAGCCGGCGAAAGCATCCATGGCATAGCCGATAAGGATAGAGTCCAGGTTACTGAAGTGCGTAGGCACGATAACGACGGTGCCCTTTTTAATTAGCTCACGCACTTGAGCTACTTGCCCCTTGACCATCAGGCGGTCTTGCAAGCGGTATTTAGAACCCCAAAGCCCTCGCCAATTGCGGCTAGCTGCCGTATTGAGCAGACGGGTGAAGAAAATAGTGAGGAAGCGACGGGCAAAGAGGAAAGCCTTGATACGGAAAGTGCCGACGATCTCCTCGGCATAACGGCGCACAATCTTACCCAGGATTTCTTCATTGGCTTTGAGCGCCTCTTCCGAGCTGCGGTCGAGCGATTGGCCCACCAATTTGCGCTGTATTTTGCGCCAGAACTGCTTCTCATTGGGCGGGTCCACTTTCCAGGGTTCCTCCTTCATGCGGATGCGCTCCAGATAGATTGTCTTGGCAAGGGTATCCGTCAGTTCCGCCCCGCTTTTTTTCATCATCCCCTCCAGGGTGAATCCGATGATCTCTTCGATAAACTCGCGGCGGTCTTCACTCAATTTATAGATGGGCCAATCCTCAATGTTGGGGATGACGTGCTCGTAAACAGCGGGCTTATCTGCCATATTCAAACCGTTTCAAAGTATTTAGTATTAACTTCGTCAATGAAAGCGAGTATTTCTTCCCCCCCCATCCTTCCGACGGCCGAAGATACGAATTGCCGTGGCAATTCATTCCAATGCTGGAGCAATTCCTGTTGTATCGCGTGGATATTGGCCTCCAGCACCTCTGGCTTTAGCCGGTCCGTTTTGGTATAAACGATGACGAAAGGGACGCTCTTCTCCCCCAGCCAGTTGATAAATTCGATATCGATTTGTTGGGGTGGGACGTTGGAGTCGATCAAGATGAAAGCGCATTGGAGGTTGACGCGCCGGGAGAGATAGCCTTGGATCATCACCTCCCATTCCCGCCGCTTGCGCTTGGAGATACGGGCATAGCCGTAGCCCGGCAGGTCCACCAGATACCATTCCGCATTGATGAGGTAGTAGTTGAGCAATTGGGTTTTGCCCGGCGTCTTAGAGGTGTGCGCCATGTTCTTCCGGTCGGTCAACATATTGACCAAAGAAGATTTCCCAACGTTGGAACGCCCGATAAAGGCGTATTCCGGCTTGTTGTCGCTTGGGCATTGTGCCTCAGAGGGGTAGCTGCCCGCAAAAGCGGCTTGTTTTATAACCATCGCTTCGTCTATGTTTATCTAAAAATGACAATAATAGCCCAAATTTACGGTTTTAAAAAATGAAAAGCGTTTAGTCTTTTTCAACTCGTTTTAGCCACATCACCTAAAAAA
>CAYSPJ010000010.1:3287-28379 GCA_964432875.1 uncultured Phaeodactylibacter sp.
TGGATCGGCGGCTTGGGGCTCGACATCTGGAATATCATGCTCGATGTGCGCTACGAAGGCAATTTCTCGAACTTTGGAGACCATATCCGCTTCAATGGCCAAGATTATACCTTTGATACCAGCCCGGCACGCTGGCTGTTTTCCCTGGGGATTTTGTTTGGCGATTAGCAATGAAAAACAGATTTTTAACGCTCCATATACAACCCCCATCCGCCGCTCCCGCTCTTTAGAGCAAAACGAGAAACCCGGCAGATGGCATACGCGATTAGCAGCATGACGGAAGCAGAACTCATCGAAGGCTGCCTGGCTAATGACCGCCTGGCACAGAAGCGGTTGTATGAACGCTATTGCCAGGCCATGTACACGGTAGCCTACCGCATTACTTCCGATTTTGAACTGGCCAATGATGTACTCCAGGAAGCTTTTGTCAAGATATTTCGTGCCCTGCCCAATTTCCGGCGGGAATCGACCCTGGGTGCCTGGATAAAGACAATAGTGGTGCGCACTGCCTTGAGTAAAATCAAAAGTATGCCTGCTTTTGAACCGCTGGAACTCCATCAAACCGAAGAAGCCATCGACTGGGGCCATCGCCTGGATGTGGAATATCTGGAGAAGGCCATCCAAGATTTACCGGAAGGCTACCGGGCCGCATTCGTACTGATTGAGGTAGAAGGCTACTCCCACAAAGAGGCAGCCGCGATGCTTGGGATTTCCGAAGGCACTTCCAAATCTCAACTCTTTCATGCCAAAAAGCGCTTGCGCGCTGCACTCAGCAAAATCATAGCGCGATGAACCGCATGGAAAACCAGGAACAAAGGCTAAAAGAAGCACTACAGCAGTTGCCGCAATACCAGCCGGCAGGCTCGCTCTGGAAAAGCATCGCCGCCGAGCTGGAGCAGGAAGAAAGGGAAAAGCCCTTGCGGGAGGCTCTGAAGCGCTTACCTGCCTATACCCCTCCGACAAAGGTGTGGCAAGGCATCGATACGGCGCTTGTGGCAGAGGTAGCTCCCCACCCCAGCCTCCGCCGCTTCATTGCCTGGGCTGGTTCAGCAGCGGCAGCACTAGCGCTTTTGTTCGCCATTTATCACCTCCGGCCCAATCAGGATGAAAGCTCACAAATGGCCTATCGTCATCAAACGGAAAGAGCCCTCTCTCCTACTCTATATCAGGCTGATTGGGATGAAGATGAAGCTGCCCTGCAGGAAGTGGCAGCTCGCTTTGTCAAAGCTCCAGTAGCACAAGAACATCCGCAATACGAGCTCCTGCGCGAAGAGTGGGAAGAGTTAGATGAAGCCAAAAGAGAAGTACTCGAATTTATGCAGCGCTATGGTAGCGATGGGGCATTGATCCGCCAATTGGCCGCCATTGAGCGCGAGCGCTCGGCCCTAGCCCGGCAAATGGCCACTCAGATATGATTAAACCGTTTTTCAAGGAAGTTGAAATGAAGCATCTTATTGTATTGGCAATCTGTACGTTACTGGCATCACCTTCCGGCTTGCTGCACGGCCAGGCGGGCAGCCTGCACGTCATCACCAAGCGCATCGAGAAGTCCTTTGCCTATAAAGCTGGCTATGAGGTCAATATCGAGGGGGAAAAAGCCGAGGTAGTCATCGAAAGCTGGGAGAAAGCCGAGATTTCAATCCTGATAGAGCTCATCGCCAAACATCCTGAGCAGGCTGTGGCCGAAGCTGAGCTGGAAAAAATGAAATTCCTGGCTGAGCGGGTGCGCAACAAGATTTATCTGCGCAACTACATCGCCAACCCGGAGGGGGAAGCCAAGCCGCAGTCCAGGCTTGAAGCGCGCTACCTCATCCGCCTGCCCGCCGACTGCCCGGTCTATCTAAAGAATTATTTCGGCGCCACCACGGTCAGTAACCTGAGCAAACGCTTCCGCTTCTTTGGGGAATTCAGCAAAGTGGGGCTGGAAAACGTGCAAGGCGAAATAGACCTGCGCAGCCGCTTCGGCGATATCGTGGGCAACTCCATCGGTGGTGTGGTCGCTATCAATGCCCGGCGCTCCGATATCACCCTGGAAGGCATCAGCGGGCAATTCAACATCGAAGCACAATATGGGCTAATCCAAATCCTCTCTAGTGCCGGCTTGCTGGGGCTCGATATCAAAGCTGAAAAAAGCCAGGTCTATCTCTTCGACCCCCGCCTGAGCGACTTCGGGCTACTGCTCACCGCCCAAGAGGGCAATATCTTCTATCCCAGTGGCCTGCGCATGAACCTCTTGTCAAATACCGATGCCTTGAAAAAGGCAGAGTTCAAACCCCGGCAGGAGTACTACCCTAGTATCACCATCACCGTTTCTTTTGGAGATATCCATCTGGAAAAGGCTAAACCCGCAGTTAAACGATAATAAAGTTTAAGGCCTTGCTAAGTCAATGCCGCACCAGGCGATAAACCTGCTGCCCTTGCTGCCCGATAGCCTGCAAGAAATAAAAGCCCGGCGGCAGAGCTGCCGTATCCATCCACTGCTGCCCGCCTGGGGGAAGTCCGTACTGGCTGATGAGCCGTCCATCTAAGCTATGAAAGCGCAAAGCCAACGCTCCCTCGGCACGGTTTTCAATGACCAGCTCTGAGCCAAAAGGGTTGGGGTAGACATCAGCCAGAGCGGCGAGCAAGGGTGCTTCCCCCACCGAAGTAGCTTGCAACACTTCGGAAATAGCCTTGAGCAACGATAAGTCGCCAAAGTCATCCTGCCCCAATTCCCAGATCATGATACCGCTCACTTCATTCAGTGCCAGTTCGGTTTTCTGCTGGATAGTGGGGATGCCGTTGTAATAAGACAGCCCGACTTGATCCAGATAGGCATTAGCCGGGTTTTGGCCCACTATGGTGCGGTAGGTAAATGAAGAAACTGGCGTGGTCGCGAAATTATAGCCGTAGAAAGGCACGCCCAGGGTGAGCTTTCCCGAGGGCACCCCTTGCGCCCGCCAGTAATTGATGGAATTGACTGCAAAGGAATAGGGCGAATGCGGGCCGGGGTTGTTGGGTGCCCAAGAGCCCGTAAGGTCGTATGCCATCAGGTTGATCCAATCGTAAGCCGCCAGCGCGGCATTGGTGATCTGCGGATAGCGGTGGGTGCCAGGCAGCGCTGCGGTCAGCAACAAGCCATGGGCATCCATCGAGTCGCGGAGTTCCAGCACGAAGGGGGAGTATAAGCTATTGACGTGCCCCCACTCCAGGTCGAAGTCCACTCCATCCAAACCATGCCCCAGCACATAATCCACGATTTTGTGGATGTACTCAGCACGCCGCTCCGGTTGCATCCAGTAGCTCCAGGCCTGCTCCCATTCTGCTGTCAGGGCACCCCCTGCCAGCGAGATCAACACCCTTAGGTCGTGCTGACGGGCCAACTGCACGATCGGGGCGATGTCCTGTCCACCGACATGAAGCTGCCCAGACATATCGGGGTTGGCAAAGGCGATGTTCAAATCAGTCAAGCGCCCGAAGTCGATCTGACTGGCTAAGTTGAAGCGATAATAAGGCAAGTAGCCAATGACTTTGAAATCATCCTGAGCGGCTAGAGGTGGGGCCAAAAGCGATAAAAGGAGCAAAAGGAGGGGTAAACGACCAGCCATAGGCAATAATGGGTTAGTATATTTCGGTTCGATATTCCCCTCTCTGCGCGCACTTATAAGCCATCCTGCTCGATCTCTAAAATCGCCTCTACATGAGCGTCGGCAATTTTTTGGCGGACTTCCGGCTTCATCAGCTCGGCTGCTTCGATGCGGTTGTTGTAGAAGCCGTTTTCCGTGAGGATGGCGGGCATATTAGTGCGGCGCAGCACAAAAAACTGCCCATCGGGCCGCGACTTGAGGTGACGGTTGACGAAGCCAGTATTCTCGATGAGGTGGCGCTGGAAAATACTAGCGATTTTCTGCCCGGTCTTGCTGCCATGAAAGTACCAAGTCTCGATGCCGCGGATGCTATTAGCGGCCCAGGAGTTGGCGGTGGGAGCAGGAGCGGCATTGGCATGGATGGAGACGAAAATCTTAGGGATGTCCGATTGTTTGGAGTTAGCCCGGTCAACACGGCCCTGGAGGAAGTCGTCGATATCCACTTCGGGCACCGTGACATAATAGCGCACGCCATTTTTATCCAACTGATCCTTCATACGAGCGATGATGTCACGGTTGAATTCGTACTCCAGAAACTGGGTTGTCCCATCATCAAAGATGGGTGAACGCTTGCCCGGCGTTCTTTTTCCGTGACCGGCATCCAAGCACCAAAGGTAGCGGGGCTTAGGGCCCGTGGGTGTGGGAGGAGCGGGTGCGGGCGTGGGCGTGGGCGGAGCAGGAGTGACTGGCGTAGGCCTGGGTTCCGCTACCGGAGGCACCGGAGGTTCTGCGGGTCTCGGAGGAGGAGGAGGCGTGACGATCGGCAAATCCTCCCTTGGTTCCAGCCCATCAAAAATATCTTTGTCAAAATCTTTGTCAATATCACTCGGCAGCACGGCCACGTGGTCCATTTCATCGGCCACTACGATAATGGTATCTGGGCGGATTTCTGACCCATCTTGCGGGATTTTCTGATCCAATGCAGGGTCGTGCTTAGGCTTGCGGGCACCGCCAAAAAGGCTGCTAAAAAGGCTGCGAATGGCTTCGAAGAAATTCTTAAACATGGGCATTTGAAATTAGTGAACAAGTTAATAATGAGTGAGGAAGGGGTTACTCGAGCCGACCTACCCTTTTGAATATGCGATTCCAGTTAATACCATTCCTCATACTGCCTTCCTTAGTCGAGAACCAGATAATCATCGGCTTACCGACGATGTGGTCTTCCGGCACGAAGCCCCAAACGCGGGAGTCTTCTGAATTGTGGCGGTTGTCCCCCATCATCCAATAGTAGTCCATTTTGAAGGTATATTCATCCGCTTGCTGGCCATTGATGAAAACCTTCCCCTCGCGTACCGCCAGCTCATTGCCTTCATAAACCCGGATAGCGCGCTGATAAAGCGCGATATTTTCCGGACTCAGCTTGACGCTCCCACCTTTCTTGGGCAAATAAATCGGCCCAAAATTATCAACCGTCCAGCCGGGGAAATGTTCGGGGTCGTGGGGATAAAGCTTGCCGGGGTCAGAGCTGAGCTCGCTCATATTGACCGGGTTGATCTGGATGAGCGGGTCCATGCCTTGAATCTTTGCTTTTTGTTCGTCTGATAAAACAATGATAAAAGCATTGGCGCCTTGCTGAGCGATGATATCTTCCCTAGATATGCCCCATTCAGAAAAATTGCGGTTATTGATGGGGCCTTCGGGAAAAGCTACAGTATACATGTATTGCAGATAGCGCGGGTTTTGAGCCGGTTTGCCATTAATGTAAACCTGGCGCTCACGTATTTCGAGGCTGTCACCGGGTATGGCGATGCAGCGTTTGATGTAGTGGTCTTTTTTGTCCATCGGGCGGGTAACCAGCGGTTTAGCACCCGACTCGATTTGCTGGGCCATCATCGGCGGCACGGCGCCACGGCGGTAATCGTTGATGGTCCAGGTGCGGCCGGGGAAGACGTAGACGCTATCTCCTTCTGGAAAATTGAACACCACGGGGTCGTTGCGGTCGATTGTTTCCAAGGCCGGCAGGCGGTAGTAGTCCAGCTTAGGTTTTTCCAGGTAGGATTCCCGGTCTAGAAAAGGGATGCGGTTGTGCAGCAAGGGTATCATCGCGATAGTCTCTGGGGTGCGGATGCCATAATGGGCTTTGCTGACGAAGAGGAAATCCCCTACCAGGAGCGAGCCTTCCATAGAACTAGTGGGGATGACGTAGGCCTCGATGAGGAACATGCGGATAAATGCTGCGGCAAAGACTGCGAAGATAATCGCCTCGGCCCACTCGCGGCCAGCGGATTTCTTATAGGGGTTATTGGCCAACAGTTTTTGTAGCTGGCGGCTATTTTCCTTTTCGGCGGCTTCGGCGATTTGCCGCGCGTATTCTCGTTCCCGGTCTAAAGTGGGGCCCAGGTAAGTTTCTTCTTTGTTGAACGCCAGGTATATGAAATACAAAGGAGCAAACAAGACCGCCAAAGCACTGTGCCCAAAGGTGTATTTCCCAAAAGAGCGCACCATGTCGACTGCCATGCCGGCGTAGATGAAGATGTTGACGATAGGGAACAGCAGCCAGGCAGCATGCCCGCCTTTGCGCCCGATAAGCCGACACCACACCACAAAATTCAGGCCAGGCACCAAGCCTTTCCAAGCTGCTTCTTTGGCTTTTGGAAAGAGAAAATACAGGCTGATGCTGAGGAAAACATACAGAACAAGGAGGAATGTCCAGAATCCCATGCGGTAGTTGTGTTATTATATTAAGTTAAACGACTGGCAAATATAAATGAAATTCTGGCTTTGAACGCATCGGGGCCCCTTATCGTGATAAAATGGCCGTTTTTATCCGGCCAAAGGGCGGGATTTATAGCTCAAAGGGTAAGCTTTCAAAGCCTAATCAAGCTCTCATGCTTAAACCTGCAATGATTTTCATCAATTAAACACTTTCGCCCTTCCCGCCCCCGTTACAAATAGGACCCAACGTTTGCTTCATCCTGCTCGTCTTTAATGTGCCCCTTGCGATGATTCCCATCGCAAGGAGTCTAATGAAGCAAACAAAAAATACGACTGCCATGAAAAAATCATCTTTCCTGTTGTTAGCTGCCATGGCCATCCTGGTGTTTCAATGCGAAAAAGAAGCCCCCAGCACGCCTGATCCCGTGCCAGTGGAGAGCGTCAGCGAAACGGCCCGGATGAACCAGGTATTAGGCTGGAAAATCTTCAATGAAGAACAGCGCGCCAAGCCCGGCGAGAACGTGCTGATCTCGCCCTTCAGCATCCAGACAGCCCTGTTTATGGCGCAAAATGGCGCCGAGGGCAACACCTTAAACCAAATACTCGAACTGATGGGCTGCCCCGACTGCTCCGTCAGCGACCTCAACGCCTTACAACGCGACCTGACCACCTTACTGTCCCAACAAAGTGGCCACCCCCAACTCACCATCGCCAATGCTTACTTTTACGACGAGCGCCGGATAGTGGTCAAGCCCCCCTTCCTCGAGGCTATCGACCAGTTTTACGGCGGCGTACCCCAAGAACTCGACTTCGATGCCGACCAGGCGGCGGTACAACAGATTAACTCTTGGGTCTACGATCACACTAATGGCAAGATTGACCAAGTGCTGAAAGCAATCACGCCTCTGGATGTCGCTTTCCTGATCAATGCCTTGCATTTCAAAGCCGATTGGGCCAGCGGGTTTGTTCCACAAAGCACCTACCAGGGCACCTTTACCAAAGCGGATGGCGCTACAATCCAGGTGGACTACGTCAATGCCGACCGAAATTTCACCACGGCCCAAACGCCCGGCTTCAATCTCGTGGATATCCCCTTCCGCGACTCGACTTACAGTATGAGCTTTATTCAGCCCTCGGCCGCCAATACCAATCCGGCCTGGCATCAGTCCATCACCCCGCAAACATGGAAGGCCATGTATGAAGGTATGACCTATGAGCGCGCATACGTCCACTTCCCTAAACTCAAGCTTTCTTACGGCAACGATCTGGTCCAATCGCTAGGCACCCTGGGCATGACCGACGCGCTCAACCCCAATCTGGCGAATTTCACCGCGATGGGCACTTCGCCCACGGGCAAAAATATCTTTATCAAACAAGTCATCCACAAAGCGGTACTGGAAGTGGATGAAAAAGGCGCAGAGGGTGCCGCGGTAACCGCCGTCGGGTTTGCCATTGATTCGCTGCCACCAGTATTCCACTTCAATAGCCCCTTTATACTTGTGCTCCGCCATATCCCTACCAATACGATACTATTCATGGGGTATGTGGCAGATCCAGAGATTAGCTGAAGCCTTGGGTTGTCAGTAGCAGGCAATAGTGTAGCTGCTAAGCTAGCGCAGTGGGCAGTAAGCCCAGCACTTTGCGCGGGTTTTCCTGCCTTAGATTGATACCCCTTGTCCCAAAAATCAGTTTTCCTCGTATCTTTATCCGCTAGGAACATTTTAAGCACAAACTCAAAATCTAGTGGACTATGCTGAACAAAACAATCGCAACGGCGCTGGCATTCGCCCTCTTTGCTTGCGCTTCACCTAAAGGGGAAAAAATCACTTGCTATGCCTGGACCAGCGGCCCGGGTGAAATGACCGACCAGGAATTAAGCGCTCGTTTCGCCGACTACAAACAGAAGGGTATCGATGGGTTGATGTATAATGGGGGCCATGATGCGGCGGTCTATCAACGAGTAGGCAAATTAGCTAAAGCAGCTGGGCTGGAGTTTCACGCCTGGATACCGACCATGGTACAGGCGCCTACTCCCGAATTGCCGACAGAAGCCTGGGCGGTAAACCGCAAGGGCGAATCGGCTCTCGATAAACCCGCTTACGTACCCTATTACACCTTCTTGTGCCCCAACCGGCCGGAAGCGGTACAATACCTCGAAGCGCTGTATGCTGCCGTGGCTGATGTACCGGAAGTGGATGGCATCCATCTCGACTACATCCGCTTCCCTGATGTAATCCTGGCCCGTGGCCTGTGGGACAAATACGGCCTGGTGATGGACCAGGAATATCCGCAATTCGACTACTGTTATTGCGACAAATGCCGCGCCGATTTCCAGGCCAAAACCGGCATCGACATTAAAGCGGTAGAAGACCCTACCCAGGAAGAAGCCTGGAAACAGTTCCGCTATGACTTGATTACTGCCGTAGCCAATCGGCTTACCGATGTGGCTCATGCCCGTGAAAAACAGAGCACCGCAGCC
Organism: uncultured Phaeodactylibacter sp.; assembly: GCA_964432875.1. Taxonomy (GTDB): domain Bacteria; phylum Bacteroidota; class Bacteroidia; order Chitinophagales; family Saprospiraceae; genus JACJYE01. The sequence continues at coordinate 12,048 of CAYSPJ010000010.1, forward strand.
GTTTTCCCGGGGCCAAATTCGGTAGCTAAAAAAATCGTCCGCCAGGAATGGGACAAATGGCGGCTCGATGCCTTCCTCCCCATGAACTACAACGATTTTTACCTCGAAGGCACCGCCTGGATTGGCGAGATGTGCCGCGAAGCAGTTGCCGCGCTCGATGATAGCAAACCAGTATACAGCGGCCTATTCATCTGCCCAGATCCGGCCAACAAAGCGAACGAGCCCGACCCCGAGGGCCACGGTTTGCTACCCGAAGAGCTTGAAGATGCTATCCGCGAATCGATGGTCAATGGCGCTGCGGGGATTTGCCTCTTCACCCCGGAGCGGATGACTGCAGAACACTGGAAAGTTTTTGAAAAGGCTATCTATAAAAACTATCTTCCGCAATGAGCTAGTGGAGGCCTCCACTACTCAGGTCCGAGTGTTCAGGATTGCGGGATAAAGCGGCTGCACTTAATCGGCTTGTTGTGATGACCCCTATCGCAACAAGCCGATTCAAAGGAAAGGAAGCTTGCTGCCTGTGGTATATGAGGCCATCACTTCGTCAGAGCCCAAGCCAAGCTCGGCAAAATTACTATTTGCACAATTGCGGCACAAATTCAAACCGGCCAACGACCACCCAGCCTTCTGGACGATGCTCCAGCAGCGCCAGCTCATTAGCGCAAAAACGGCGCTCATATTGGATTGAAGCAAAATAAGCCCACGCCTCTGGGAACATACTGCGTTTCAAATCTTTGAAAGCCACGGTGAGGTGAGGATGAAAATCGGGGCGGCCTTCGCTCTCCAGCCCCAAGGAATCTTTAAGGCGCTGTTGCACCTGGCGGTGCAGCACATGCAATGCTGGGCTGGGCACCACATCTACGAAGATGACGCGGGGCGGGAAACCGTTGAAATTTTTGAGCTCCAGTTCAAAAGCGCTTTCCTGAGCGGCAGCCTGGCGAAGGCAAACCTCCAATTCCGGCAACCGCTCCAGCGGCCAACTGAAGGGTGAGAACAAGGTGATATGGGCCGGCGAGCGCAAGGCCCGGCTGCTGCCGAAATGGCTTGCTGCATATTGCTTGAAGGCTAATACTTCCTTTTGAATCTGCTGGCTGGGAAGCAGCGCGATGAAAAACAGCTGCACTGGCATGGTTTTGGGTGACTAAAGGAGCTGTGCCGCTGCTTTGGCTTCGATTTCTGCCAAGGCTGCCTCGGCCTCCTGAACCAGCGCGTCCCGCTTCAATGCCCGGGCAGCTTGCAGTTTGCCTTTTAGCGCCGACACCCGCTTGGGCCCGCGGTACAAAGCCTGCTCAAACATTGCCAAGGCATCCTCGTAGCGTTGTTGCTCCAACAGCCAATCGCCATAAAGCTCGTGGGATGGCTTGGATACTTCCGGGGGGCCGTAAGCGTAGCTCGTGCTATTTTCCAGCTCGGCCGCTTGTTTAAAATAGCGCTCCGCCTCGGCTGATTTGCTCTGAAGCAGCGCCAGCATAGCTTGTAATTCCAATTCCATGACCTGCGCCTGGCTGACGTCAAGCTTATTTGGGGCGCCGTAGCTGCCCGCCGCGCTGCACATCGGCACGCCCTCGTTGGTCACGCTCATGGCGGCTTGTTGGCGGGCGCTACCCATCTTACTGATAATGGTTTCGAGCCGCTCAGCCTGGCCTTGACGGTAGGCGTTCATACCCTCCAGAAATCGCCCGGCAGCCTGGTGGCTGATGTTGAGTGCGCTTAGATCCAGCTCTATTTCAGAATAAAGCCCGGTATAATCGCCGGTTTCTGCTGCGTAGTTGGCAATCATGCGCACCAGATAGGAACGCGCCTGCTTCGAGGGCAATTCTGCGGTATATTGCGCCATCTCATCCAGTATCTGCCTGGCGTCTTCTACCCTACCCTGCTGCAGGTAGCCATAGAGCAACCAATGGAAAGCGTGGTAGCTGCGAGCATCGTGGTCCAGCCCCAAGCGCTCCATACGCTTGACGCTGGCAGCATAGGAAACTTCGTTGCTAGCTACCACCTCATCCCACATACCCATAGCCAGATAGATGTGGGAAGGCATGTGCAACGCATGAGCCGCATCGGGGGCGGTTTTGGAATAGCGGTCGGCAGCATCTTTTGCCAATTGGGCGTGGCCAGGGTCGTCGTAGGAATGGATAAGGTAGTGCAAAGCCCCTGGATGGCGGGCATTTTCACGCAGGATACCCTCGGCGATGCGGGCACTTTGCCCATACATTTCCTCATCGCGGCCCACTGGTACGGCACCTAATAGCGATAGGGCGTAAAAGGCCGCTACTTCATGATGCCCAGGGTGTTTTTGGTAGAGCTTGGACATGAAATCGGCATAAGCCTTATCTCGTTCGAACTTGCCGCCTTCGCCATAAAGCAGCTCCACTGCTTGCAGGAAGCTGCGTTCGATCTCCGTAGCTGCTTTTGCCTGGCGCTCCGCTGGGCTTGCGGCTAGCTTTTCTAATGCTGCCCGCCCTTTATCATACTCTTGGCGCTGCCAAATGCTGTGGTTGTAGGTCATGGCTTCACCCCAGTAAGCCATCGCGAAATCGGGATCGATCTCCTGCGCTTTGAGGAATTGTTCCCGGGCGTCTTCGTATTCAAAGCTGTGTAGCAACAGCAAGCCTTTTTCAAAATAAGGCTGCGCCTCTGCCAGCCCGCTGACTTCAAACTGAAGCTCACCAAGCTGGCTGCCGCTACCCGCTTCTGAGGGGCGGTTTTGACAGGAAAAAAGACAAAAGATTGCCGCAATCGCAATATAAAAATAACGGGTGGCCATAGCAAAATAGTTTTGGGTCAAAGCGGTTCACAGGGCTTACATGACCGCCCCCACATGATAGCGGCTTGGCATGCTTACCCCCTTTCTCGACAAAGTTAAAGAAAAAATCGCGCATATTCAAGCAGCGGGGCATCCTTGGGGGATTGCACAAGAGAATATCCCCCCAGTACCTATCAGCAAATCACTGCCCTCCCGGCACCTTCAGCAGCCGCTGGTCGTCACAGAACAATTTCACGGCCAGCTGAGACGCTATTTCGGCGCCAACAGGAGTTGTTTCTACCAGTTCTTCTGGCTTGAAGTATTTTTGTACAAAATGCGTATCGAACTGGCCAGAGGCGAAAGCCTCATGCTCCAGCACGAAGCGGCCAAAGGGCAAGGTAGTCATAATGCCTTCTATTTCGTATTGCTCAATAGCCTCCAGCATCAACTGGATAGCCGCATCGCGGTTGATGCCCCAGGTGACCAGCTTAGCCACCATGGGGTCGTAGTAGATGGGGATATCCATCCCCTCGTCATAGCCATCATCGAGCCGGATATGAGCTCCCTTGGGGCGGCGATAACGAGTTATTTTACCAATGCTGGGCAAGAATTGATTGTGAGGGTCTTCCGCATAAACCCGCAACTCGACGGCATGACCGTTGATATGAAGGTCTTCTTGTTTCAAGCTCAGCGGCTCTCCCAGGGCAATCAGGATTTGTTGCTCGACCAAGTCTACCCCCGTAATCATCTCGGTGACGGGGTGCTCGACTTGCAGGCGAGTATTCATTTCGAGGAAGTAGTAATTCAAGTCGCTGTCCAACAGGAATTCGACCGTGCCGGCACCTCTATAGTCACAAGCCTTAGCCACTTTGACGGCATCCTGCCCCATGCGCTCGCGCACTTCCGGAGTGAGGACGCAGGAAGGGGCTTCTTCCACTACTTTCTGATGGCGCCTTTGCACACTACACTCCCGCTCGAATAGGTGGATGGCATTTCCATGCTCGTCGGCCAGCACCTGGATTTCAATATGACGGGGCGAGGTGATATATTTCTCCAGAAATACCGCTCCGTCACCAAAAGCAGCTGTGGCTTCACTGATTGCGCGCTGCATCTGCGCTTCGAATTCGGCTTCGGCTTCCACTATCCGCATCCCTTTGCCGCCGCCACCTGCCGCCGCCTTGATGAGGACGGGGAAACCGATTTCGCGCGCCACCTTTTTTGCCGTCTCTATATCGGCGATAGCCTCCTCTAAGCCAGGCACCATCGGTATTTCGTAGGCCTTCACTGCCTCTTTTGCTGCCAGCTTGTTACCCATGATTTCGATAGCATAAGGGCTAGGGCCGACAAAAATGATGCCTGCGGCTTCTACTGCTCGCGCAAAAGCCGCATTCTCGCTCAGGAAACCATAGCCTGGGTGGATAGCATCCACATGAAGCTCGCGGGCCACCTGAATGATTTTCTCCATATTCAGGTAAGACTGGCTGGAGGGGTTGGGGCCGATACACACCGCCTCATCGGCAAAGCGCACGTGGGGGGCATTGCGATCCACTTCCGAAAAAATGGCCACGGTCTTGATGCCCATCTCATGGGCGGTACGCATGATGCGCAGCGCGATTTCGCCCCGGTTGGCGATTAATAGCTTCTTCATCTCTCTGACTTTTTACGGCGTCGAAGATATGAAAAAATTGCTATCTTACCCCCTCCAAAAAAACACATTTTATGAGTGATACGCCAAAACTGCTCTGGGAACCCACTAAAGACTTCCGTCAAAACTCCAATCTGAGCCGCTATTTGTCCTGGCTTTCCCACGAAAAACAACTGCATTTCAATCAATACGAAGAAGCCTGGCAATGGTCGGCTGAACAGCCGGCTGATTTCTGGGAGTCGATTTGGCAATATTTCGAAGTTATTGCCCATCAACCATATCAGGGGGTTATGTCTGACGACCCTATGCCCAATACCCGCTGGTTTGAAGGCAGTACGCTGAACTACGCCGAACACATCTTCCGCCACAAAACAAGCGAGCGGCCGGCCATCCTCTTCCAGTCTGAGCGCCAACCGCTGACCGAGATCAGTTGGCAAAGCCTGGAGCAATCGGTGGCGGCTATGGCGGCTTTCCTACGCGCCGCCGGCGTGCAAAAGGGCGATCGAGTGGCGGCCTTCCTCCCCAATATCCCCGAAGCGACTATCGCTTTCCTGGCAAGCTGCGCCATCGGCGCGGTATGGTCGAGCTGCTCGCCTGATTTCGGGGCTAATAGCGTTATTGACCGTTTCGAGCAGATTGAGCCCAAAGTGCTCTTCGCCGTTGACGGCTACCAATACAATGGTAAACCTTATGATAAAATGGCAGTGGTAAGCGAGCTTTGCGAACGCTTGCCGACGCTGCAAAAAGTAGTCCTCCTGCCATATTTGGACGAACAAGCCCAGGCTTCCGCCCTGCCCCATGGGCTAAGCTGGAGTGAGGCGCTGAAAAGCCCAGCTGACGCCATCGCCTTTGAGCCCGTACCTTTCAGCCACCCCATCTGGGTGCTGTACTCCTCGGGTACGACGGGCTTGCCCAAAGCCATTGCCCACTCTCATGGCGGCATGTTGCTGGAGCACCTCAAGTATTTGGCTTTTCACAATGACCTCCATGCCGGAGAGCGCTTTTTTTGGTACTCTACTACAGGATGGATGATGTGGAATTTCGTGCAAGCCGCCCTGTTACATGGAGCTACCATCGTGCTCTACGACGGCAGCCCGGCATACCCCGACCTGGATGTACTCTGGGCGTTTACTGAAAAAGCCCGCATCAGCCACTTCGGCACCAGCGCACCCTATCTGGTAGCCTGTATGAAGGCAGGGCTGCAGCCTGGCAAGGCTAATGACCTTGCTGCGCTGCGTTCCATCGGGTCTACGGGGGCGCCGCTTCCGCCCGAAGCCTTCGACTACGTCTATGAAGCTATCGGCTCGCATCTCTGGCTCTGCTCCATGAGCGGCGGCACCGATGTGTGTACCGCCTTTGTCGGCGGCAGCCCATTGCTGCCCGTCTATGCCGGTGAAATACAATGCCGCTGCCTGGGTTGTGCCCTCTACGCCTACGACGACGATGGGCAGCCCATTACAGAGGAAGTCGGCGAAATGGTCATCACCAAACCCATGCCTTCCATGCCCATTTATTTTTGGAATGACCCCAAACAGGAAAAGTACCTAAATAGCTACTTTGACATGTATCCAGGCATTTGGCGCCACGGCGATTGGGTGAAAGTCACTGCACGCGGCTCGCTGGCCATCCTGGGCCGTTCCGACGCCACCCTCAACCGACAAGGCATCCGCATCGGCACAGCAGAGATCTACCGCGCCGTCGATCAGGTCGAAGCTGTCAAGGATAGCTTGATCGTCAACCTGGAGCTCAGCGGTGGGCGGCACTACATGCCTTTGTTTGTGCTGATGAATGAGGGCCAAGCGCTCGACGATCAGGTCAAGGAGGAAATCCGTCAAGTGTTACGCCGCGAATATACACCCCGCCATGTGCCAGACGAGATTATCGAGGTCAAAGACCTACCCTATACCATCAGCGGCAAAAAGCTGGAAACCCCGGTGAAGAAAATACTGCTGGGCTACCCCATCGGGAAAGCAGCTAACCCCGGTGCCATGCGCAACCCGGAATCGCTGGATTTTTTCCTGGCTTTCGCCCAAAAAATCGGAGGCTAGCCCTGCTTTACCAATCCGTAAAAGCCGCGTTGAAAATATCTTCCATCATCTGGGCAGAAATCACGCTGACGGCTTCGTCTTCTACACTCGAAAGGTCGGTTTCGCTGGGGAAGTCGAAGAAGAAGGAAAAGTTCCGCTTCCAGCCCTTGGCCTCATCGACATTATTGATGAATTCTACCGCCGTGGTAATCGTCAGGCGGTTGAGTGCCGTGGTTTCGCCGGGGGCGGGCGCTTCCGAGCTCACATCGTAACGGACGATGCTGCCTTTGAATTCGATGTCGGGGTTGACATCGCTCAACACTAGCCGTGACTCCGTGCGGATTTTTTCCTTGAGGTCTTCGGCAAATCTTTGGGCAAGCGCTGGTTGTGCCCCGAGCGAGTTATCAAGAAACTGCGCTACGTAATAAGATTTGACTTGATTGTAGTCGATGCTGATGCCCCGGAAGGAATAACAACTACTGAACAACAGGATAGTCAGAAATGCTAAGATACTGATGCGAGCCATATTTGCCTTTAGGTTTAAACAAAGATATAATGTTAGTTTTTTTGTGACGCGGCTGACAAATTTACGATATTTTTTGTTGCTCCAGGTTTTCAATTTTATCTTTGTACAAGATATCAACTTAACCCAAAAAGGAACTTTGCCCTAGCTTTTCCAAGCCCTCCCCCCCGCTAAAGTACGCCTAAATTACTCTGTTGTAACCAAAAGCCAATAATGTCATTTTATTTGTATCACAACAAAACGGTCATTTTATGAGACTATTTTACATTGCTCTATGTGCTTTTTTCCTTTCTGCAATTGGCCCCGTCGCTTTTGCCCAGCGCAATTGTGGGACGATGGATTATCTCCAGTACGAACAACAGATGGATCCCGAGCGCCTACAACGGCTCGAAGCAATTGAAAAGCATACCAGAGAGATATTGAATGACCCCAGCCGAGTGACCAGCGATGTCATTGTAATCCCGGTAGTCGTCCACGTCGTTTACAATACTACGGCGGAAAACATCAGCGACGCGCAAATATTGTCACAGATAACCGTGCTAAATGAAGACTTCCGGCGGTTGAATTCCGATGCCGACGATATCTGGCCACAGGCAGCCGATAGTGAAATCGAATTTTGTATGGCTATCGTTGACCCCAATGGCAACCCCACCAATGGCATCACGCGCACTTTCACCACGACTACGTCTTTTTCCACCAACAACAACGTGAAATTTACCGCTTCTGGTGGCCAAGATGCCTGGCCAGCCAATAACTATCTGAATATTTGGGTCTGCGATTTGACCGGCGGCCTTTTGGGCTACGCCCAATTCCCTGGCGGCAACGCCGCCACCGACGGCATCGTCTGCGACTACGCCTATTTTGGCACCATCGGCACTGCTACCCCGCCTTTCCACTTGGGCCGCACGGCTACCCACGAGGTTGGACACTGGCTAAACCTACGCCATATCTGGGGCGACGGGGGCTGTAGCGTAGATGACTTCGTAACCGACACGCCGGTATCTGATGCTCCAAATTATGGCTGCCCCATCGGCCATGTCTCCTGCGGCACCGTGGATATGGTACAAAATTACATGGACTATACCGATGACGCCTGCATGAATATATATACCGAAGGCCAGAAAAGCAGGATGCGCGCCCTGTTTAACCCAGGAGGCGCCAGATTCAGCATCTTGTCTTCTCCGGGCTGCGGCACTAGCCTGCCCACCTGCGATGACGGCATTCAAAACGGCAATGAGACTGGTATTGACTGCGGCGGCCCGGATTGCCCGCTCTGCCCCACTTGCTTCGACGGCATCCAAAATGGGCAGGAGACTGGCATTGACTGCGGCGGCCCCAACTGCCTGCCCTGCCCCACTTGCTTTGACGGCATCCAAAATGGCCAGGAGACCGGCGTAGACTGTGGTGGGCCCGACTGCCCCTCCTGCCCCTGCTTTGGCACGCTTGCCACCCTCACCTTAAACTTCGACATCACCCCAGGGCAGACGAGCTGGGCATTGGTCAGCACCAACGGCTCGACCATCGCCTCTGGTGGGCCTTACACCAGCCAGGCACCCAACTCCAGCCTCGTTATCGAAATATGCATACCAGATGGTTGCTATAATTTCACGGTGTTTGATTCTGGCAACAACGGCATGTGCTGCCGCCTCGGCAACGGCAGTTATACCCTGATTGACGAAAATAGCAACGTCCTGGCTTCCGGCGCCCAATTTGGCGCTTCGCAAACCACCAATTTCTGCCTGGACGGCAACGGTGGAGCCGAGCCTACCTGCAATGACGGCATCCAAAACGGACAAGAGACCGGCGTGGACTGCGGCGGCCCGGATTGCCCACCCTGCCCGGTACCGCCCTCTTGTGATGACGGCATCCAAAACGGGCAAGAGACCGGCCTGGACTGCGGCGGCCCGGATTGCCCGCCCTGCCCGGTACCGCCCACTTGCGATGACGGCATTCAAAACGGCCAAGAGACCGGCCTGGACTGCGGCGGCCCGGATTGCCCGCCCTGCCCGGACGAGTGTCCCTTCCCTGTCCGCCTGCAAATCAATTTTGATTTTGCGCCCGCTGAAACCTCCTGGAATATCACCGACAGCAATAACGAAATAGTAGAATCCGGCGGCCCGTATGTGAATCAAGCGCCTAACTCCATCTTGATACAGGATATCTGCCTGGAAAGCGGCTGCTACACCTTCACTATTTTTGATGCCGGAAACAATGGCTTGTGCTGCCAGGCTGGCCGGGGCTCTTACCAATTGACCCAAGAAAGTGGCAGCCTGATTGCCGGCGGCGGCATATTTGGTGCCTCTCAAGCGACAGCATTCTGCTCATCAGGAAGCCGCCAGATGAGCGACAGCACCGAAGAGTCAGGTGGGTTCAGCCGCCTCCAGCTTTTCCCCAACCCGGCCAATCAACAGATTACCGCTATCTTCAAAATCCCCAATGTTTCAGCAGTCAACTTCAGGGTGCTGAGCGTCACCGGTGAAGCGCTCCAAAATAAGCGCGTCAAGGTCGAGGCAGGTGCTCAGCAGGTGGAGTTGGACATTAGCCAGCTCCTCCCGGGTATTTATTTCCTGGAAGTGACCTCCGGCGAAGAACGCATCATCCGCAAATTTGCCGTGGTGCGATAAGCAGGCTCGCTGTTAAACAGAACGGCCCGGCGGTTTGAAACCGCCGGGCCGTTCTGTTTTGCTAATTCGAACTATTCCGAAAGGTCACATCTCGTACTGACGGATTTTGCGATAGAGCGTCCGCTCTGATATCCCCAATTCCTGGGCTGCTTCTTTACGTCGGCCGTTATACTTCTTCAGGGCCCGGCGGATAAGTTCCTTTTCATTTTCCTCCAACGAAAGATTGTGCTCTACCTCTTCCGACTGGGCATACTGCTGGACGGCAGCTTCCCGGTGAATGATAATCGGCTTGGCTTTTTCTGATTCTTCGATTTCTTCGTCTTGATAATCAGGCACGAAATTATCCGTCTCAGCCGGGCGCTTGAATGAAGAAGGCACGATATCGGAGGAAGAGGAGGGGCGCAAGCTGCGGAGGCTATGAGCCTCGGGCATGCGCAAGTCGTTGTTGCGGATGAGCTCAAAGACCAGGCTCTTGAGGTCGTTGAGGTCGTTTTTCATATCGAGCATCAGCTTGTAGAAGATTTCCCGTTCCTGCATGCTGACCCCTTCGCCAGTATGGTGGTTGTTGGCAATAGCAGGCAGGTTGCGCTTCAATATCTGGGGCACGTGGCGGACCAGATGTTCATAAGTCACCATGTCTTCTTCGGTGAGCACCGAAACCTGCTCGGCGATGTTTTTCAACTCGCGCACATTCCCTGGCCAGCTATAATTTTCCAGCACCCGGCGGGCGCTTTCATCCAGTTGTACCGCTGATGTGCGGTATTTCTCGGCAAAGTCAACGGCAAATTTCCGGAAGAGCATATAGATATCTTCCGGCCGTTCCCGCAGGGCTGGCACTTGGATGGGCACCGTGTTGAGACGGTAAAAGAGGTCTTCGCGGAATTTACCCTTCTTGACTTTTTCTTCGAGCGGCACATTAGTAGCGGCAATGATGCGCACATCGGTTTTTAAAACCTTGGAAGCCCCGACCCGGATGAATTCACCTGTTTCCAGTACCCTCAACAAGTAAGACTGGGTATCGAGCGGCATTTCACCTATTTCATCCAGGAAGATCGTACCGCCGTCAAAAGATTCAAAGTAGCCTTTGCGCTCATTCGTAGCGCCGGTAAACGCGCCTTTCTCGTGGCCAAAAAGTTCGGAATTGATGGTGCCTTCAGGTATAGCGCCACAGTTGATGGCGATAAACTGGTTGTGTTTGCGGGTGCTCAGGCTATGGATGATTTTGGAAAAAATTTCCTTACCCACCCCGCTTTCTCCATAGATAAGGACCGACAAATCAGTGCCGGCTACGCGCACGGCAGTACCCAAGGCCCGGTCGAGCAAAGGAGATTGGCCAATAAGGCCGAAGCGTTGTTTGATAGCCTGAAGGTTGATGCTCATGTCATGACGGAGTTTGCTCGCCGCAGCCCCAGTTGGAATGACTGCCATTATACAGATTCGGTTGAAACGATTTGCCCCCGCAGCGTCGCACTACTTGCCTCTTCGACTTTGACATAGGCGTAATCGCCCGGCTTCAAGCCAGGCTGCTTGGGGAAGACTACCATCTTGTTTTGAGAATTGCGCCCTTTGAATTCCTCGGCCGAACGCTTGGAATCCCCTTCGATCAATACCTTGAACACCTTGCCTAAATCTGCCTGATTGTGGCGATAAGAGACGCGGGTCTGCAGATTGATCACCTCTTGCAAGCGGCGCTTTTTCAACGGCTCTGGGATATCGTCCTCGTACTTGCGCGCCGCCAGCGTGCCGGGGCGTTCGGAGTAGTAAAACATATAGGACATGCTGTAGTTGGCAAATTCGATCATGCTCAGCGTATCTTGATGTTCCTCCTCAGTCTCCGTGCAAAAACCAGTGATGATATCAGAAGAAATTGCACAATCAGGGATAATTTCATAGATGCGGCGCACCTTACCCATATACCATTCCCGATCATAGGTGCGGTTCATCAATTCCAGGATGCGGCTGTTGCCCGATTGCACCGGCAAGTGGATGTAGTTGCAGATGTTCTCGTACTTGGCAATCGCATAGAGCACCTCGTCGGTGATATCTTTGGGGTGAGAAGTAGAAAACCGGACGCGCAGATCGGGATGGACCAATGCGGCCATCTCCAGCAATTGAGCAAAAGTGACGACTTGCCCCGTTTCCGGGTTCTCCCATTTATAGGAATCGACGTTTTGCCCCAACAGCGTTATTTCCCGGTAACCCCTTTCGTAAAGGTTGGCCGCCTCAGCGACGATGCTGAAGGCATTGCGGCTACGCTCGCGCCCCCGGGTGAAGGGCACTACACAGAACGAGCACATATTATCGCAGCCCCTCATGATGGAGATAAAAGCTGTAACGCCATTAGAATCCAGCCGCAAGGGGCTAATGTCGGCATAAGTTTCTTCCCGGGAGAGGAATACGTTGATGCCCTTCTCCCCTTCTTCCGCCCCTTCGATCAGCCCGGGTAAATCGCGATAGGCATCGGGGCCGACCACTAGGTCCACCAGCTTTTCTTCATCCAGCAACTGCTTTTTCAGGCGCTCGGCCATACAGCCCAGCACGCCGATCAGGGTGCCTGGGCGTTCTCGCTTGGCTTTGTTGAAAATACTCAAGCGCTTGCGCACCGTTTCTTCAGCCTTCTCGCGGATGGAACAAGTATTGACCAGGATAAGGTCGGCCATTTCCAATGCCCGGGTCGGCCGATAACCTACATCCGCCAGGATAGAAGCAACGATTTCACTATCGCTGAAGTTCATCTGGCAGCCGTAGCTCTCGATATAGAAATGCTTGGCAGCTGGATCGATGGCTGCTACTGCCTGTTCCTGAAAGAAAGCCTCACCTTGCCGGCTTTCATCCAGCTCTTTTTTCAGGCCTACTAAGGTCGGATTATCGTCGTACATTGCACTTGAAAATTTTTCCTGGCTCCGTTTGTGTATTATGCGCTCCACAGCCATCGTTTTACTAAAGGCTTATGCCAAAAGAAAAGTTTACGCTCGGAAGCGCAAAGGTAAAGATTTTTCCGAGCCTGCGTGACATTTTGGCAGCCCCTTTTTTCGGTATATTTCCTTACACCAACAAACACGATTAACATGAAGGCATTAAAATGGATTATCTTCAGCAGCGTCGCGGCGCTAGCCATAGCTTGTAGCGGGGGTGGCGGCAACACCTACACCGATGGGGCCTCCAGCTATGAGCCTCAAGCGCCCGAGGGGAAAATGGCCTACGAGCAAGAGGGCGGGAGCCCGCGCTTTACCAATGATACAAACGGAGGCGAGCAAGAGCAGCTGAGCGACAAGAAAGTGATCCGCACGGCTAATTTGCGCATGCAAGTTAAATCTTTTGAGCAAGCCGGCCAGGATATCCGTTCGCTGGCGCAGCGCTTCGAGGCCGAGGTATCTAATGAAGAAGTAAGGCAATATGGAGATGTACTCGAAAACAACATGCACCTCAGGGTGAAGCCTGAGCACTTCGATTCCCTGCTCAACAGCTTGGAAGCTCTGGCTATCTATGTCGATTTCCGCTCGATCAACGCCGAAGACGTCTCTCGCCAGTATATCGACCTGGAGACCCGCCTGGCTTCCAAGCGCGCCGTCGTGGAGCGCTACCGGGAATTGCTGCGGCAAGCAAAAAACGTGCAGGAGGTACTTAGCGTAGAGGAGAACCTCCGCAAAGTAGTGGAGGAGATTGAATCGGTTGAAGGCCAATTGCGCTACTTGAGCCGCCAAGTGGAGATGAGCTCTATCCAAGTGGCTTTCTATGAAAAGACCCGGCAGCCGCTTGCTCAGCGTTCTTTCTGGAGCCAGGTGTCCGAAGGCTTCACCCGAGGCTGGCATTTGCTGAAGGATCTCGCCATAGGGCTGATATCAGCCTGGCCAGTGGTACTCCTTCTTGCAGCAGGCCTCTGGTGGTGGGCCCGGCGTCGGCACAGAAAGCGCTGATAAAAAATCAGGCTACCCCATCTTATTCTTTCCAGAGAACCCCATTACCATAGGTACGAAGAATAAGATAACGGCAAATAGTATCATCAGTGAGCTTGGGTTGTCCAACATAACAGTACGTTTTTGGCGTCAATTTAGGTAAATGTTTACCACAGCAATTTAAGGCCAAAGCCCCAGGCCCCGGAATGATGATTATCAAAAGCTAAGGTGATTTTTATTAGCAATACCGCTTTATGCTCCTTCCTCCCTTTTACGCTTCCAGCGCTTATGGGTCCAGAGCCAGTATTGTGGTGCTTCCAGAATGAGGTTTTCCAGCACGCGGGTGTGCTTTTCGGTCATTTCGCCAATGGGCGTTTGTGCCGGGTTCTCCTCCAAAGTTTCAAACTCCATTTCATAGTAGCCCCTACTCAATTTCCTGATTTTGCCAAACACCAGGGGGTAATTATACTTGCGGGCGTAAATCTCTGCACCAAAGAGCACCGCAGTCTCCTGATTGAGGAACTGCGTCCAGTAAGCCCGCCGGCTGCTAGTGGGCGATTGGTCCGTTGCGAATAATGTAGACGTAAGGCGGTGGGCGTTTTCAGCAAAAAAAGACTTGACCTCCTGCTTAGGCAACAGCTCCATGCCGTACCGCCCGCGCGAGCGTTGCAGCACGCGATCGAAAAAAGCATTAGCCAGAGGCTTGTAGATACCTACCAAAGTGTGCTTCGACTGAATGCCATAGGAAACGGCCGCCAATTCCCAGTTTCCATAATGGCCCGCAGCGATAATCATGCTTCTCCCCTGCTGAGCAAGTTGATCTACCGCTTCCTGGTTAGCCAGGCGGCAGCGGCGCAACACCTCTTCCTTGGGCATGCTGAACATCCGCACCGATTCGATGAGCAGGTCGCAAAAATGTCGATAAAAAGAGCTGGCAATGCCCTTCAGTTCTGCTTCGCTTTTCTCGGGAAAAGAATTCCGTAAGTTATTAAAAACCACCTGCTTACGAAATCCTGCCAGGCGATAAAGCGCGAAGTACAAAAAGTCAGATAAGTAGTACAACAGCCTTAGCGGCAGGAATGAGAGCGGCTTGATGATCAGGTAAAATAGTAATCTGGACATAAGTCTATGAATATAAAACAAAGGCGCAAGGTAGGAAAAGCCGCGCAAACTTGCGGAAAACGAAATGCGCAAAACTCCCGAAATATTTGCTGCGATGGGGCGTTAAATTCCACACACCATGCCCAAAGAGTTTATCTTTATTAATTTCTACCCGTTTCGCCCTAACTTTGCGGCAAAATCAGAAAAAGAGTTTTATGCGTAATTGTTTATCGTGGATCCTGCTATTTGTAGCTATTCAAGCCTCAGCCCAGGAGAAAATGGAAGTCATCCGTTCTAATGCCATCCCCTGGCAGACCAGAGTATCAAATGTATATGTTAGCGAGGATAATCAGGTATGGGCCGGCAGCGACCGGGGCGTTTTTCGCGTCTATGATGCCAATCTCGGCGAGCCCGTCAACATCCCAGCTGGCGAACAATCACTGCTCCGTTTCCGCAGCGGCAACGCCGAACTAAACTGGGACGAGGGTCAATTACAGGATATCCTCGGTGAAGGCGTCCAAATCACCGCCGCCATCTTCGACAGCCGGCGCGGCGAGCTATGGATAGGTACCAGCGATATCGGGCTGCTGCGCCTCAAATCCAAGCCCAGCCTCCAACTGGTAGAGCACCTGACCACCGCCAACTCCAAACTGCGCTCCAACCAAATCAACACTTTTTACCTCGATGCCCGAGGACGCCTTTGGGTCGGCACCGAACTAGGCGTACTGGTTGGCGAAGATGGGCGCTGGAAGCTGGTGGAAAAAGATTTCAACATCCGTGCTATCAGTGGCAAAGGCTTGGAAATCTGGATGCTAGGTGACGGGCTGGTGGGGAAAGTTGATGCCCGCGACAACTGGCTGCCAATTGATATCCCCGCCCGAAAAACCGAGGGCAGCTTATCCGATCTTACTTTTGATGACGAAGGCAAACTCTGGATCGCTTCCGAAGTCATCACCCGCTATGATCCCGAAACCAAAACATTCGACCTCTATGGCCCTGCCCAGGATTTTACCAGCCAATTCGCTTCCTGTCTGTCTGCCGATCGCGATGGCTCCATCTGGATCGGTACCCGCGACAAAGGGCTCTACGTTATCCGCAAGGCCTCTACTATTGCCCTCAACATCCTGGTACAAAACGAAGTGAGCTGCAGTGGCAACGGTAAAGACGGCGCACTGCAAGTCCGGGTTTCTGGCGGGCAGCCTCCCTACGACTACCGCTGGGAAAAAGGGCTAACCGGCACCAACCCCACCGGATTGGAAGCGGGCCTTTACCGGCTGACCGTAACAGACAGCAAAGGAGGTGAAAAAGTAGGGCAAATCGAAATCACCGACTTCCGGATGCAGTTAAGTGCTGTACAAACCCTCGAAGCTAGTGCTCCTGGCGCTGCCGATGGACAGGCCAAAGTTGAAGTCCAGGGTGGTATCCCCCCCTTCAGCTACAAATGGGATAATGGGGAAAGCAGCCCGGCAGCTACCCAGCTTAGCGAAGGGCTCCATCAGGTAACTGTAACCTCACCCGATGGCTGCAGCTCCGTCGCCTCCGTCAATATTAGCCGCGCCTTGGCAGAGCTAGCGGTCAACATCAACTTGGCGCAAGCCATTAAATGCCCAGGCAGCACAGATGCTGCACTCCAGGTAGAAGCTTCGGGTGGAAAGTCACCTTATCAGTATAAGTGGAGTACCCCGGGCCTCAGCGGCAGCCAGCCCCAAGGCCTGCCTGCCGGGGAATACCAGCTCACCGTCACCGACGCCTCCGGGCAGGAGCAGTCCGCCA